>RFZH01000041.1 GCA_009920815.1 Paracoccaceae bacterium | reverse complement strand
TTATTCGCCTGCAACAGCCTTGGAATACCATTTACGTTTTGCCATACTCCGCAGGCGGAAAAGCGGTGCAGGGACGAATGGGGAACACCCAATAACCCATGACGTTGATAAAGGGCGAACATTATGAATAACGACGGATTTTTCCACGATCGCGAGCTCGTAAGGCGGATCCGCGTGAGCCAGCTGGCCGTCTACGTCATTGTTATCGCCGCAAGCATTTGGGCAATGATCCTGCTTTTGGCCGGAGATCTGGGTGGCACGATTATTTCGGCAACCGTGACGGCGGCCTATGGACTATGTCTGTTTTTGTTTTTCAAGCAAAAACAAACCCCCGCACGGTTGCTTTGGCTTCTAAATGGTTCTGTCGCATTGCTGGTCGGGACCATTTTTGCCCAGCCCGGTGTACATGTCGAATTGTTATTTTTACCTTTAATGTGTTTGCCTTTTTTGTCTTTTTCTTGGCGGTCGGAAAAGCTTCTTTTATCCGTATTTGTGGCATTAACACTTTTCATTTGGGCATTGATCGTCTTTCTTGATTTGTCGTCCAGTTCATCAGACATATTTGGATTGCCGACGATATCGCCGAACATAGACCCACAGACCATCAATCGAGGTCTTGAACTGACCATTTGCGTGCTGTTGTGCGCTGAACTGGCCTATTTTTCAAAATTAAACGTCGCCGCCGAAAATGAATTACGCACCGCACAAATCAAAGCCGAAGCAGCCGCAAGCGCAAAAGGGGATTTTTTGGCCAACATGAGCCATGAAATCAGAACACCGATGAACGGTATGGTCGGCATGATTGACGTCCTAGAAGCTATGGGGCCGTCGAACGAACAACAGCGGGTGCTGGGGATTATTCGTAACTCTGCCTACTCACTGCTTCGGATCATTGACGACATTTTAGACACCAGTAAAATTGAAGCCGGCAAGTTAGAGGTGGTTTCCGCCCCAACTGAACTTAGGCCACTGATCGAGGGTGTCGTTCTAACACTTCAAAATATGGCGGATAATTTTGACGTGCGGGTGCGTTTGTATATTGATCCAAATGTACCAAATCGCATCCTCAGCGATCCAGGCCGATTACGGCAAATCCTTTTGAATTTATACTCTAACGCGATCAAGTATTCTGCAAAAGAATTGATAGATCGCGAAAGCGAAGTGTACCTTTCCGTTGAAATGTTAAGCTCATCGCGCATGCGTATCATTATCAAGGATACAGGCATCGGCATGGACCAACAGACACAGTCCAAATTATTTCAACCCTTTATGCAAGCGGACCCGTCATCGACGCGGCGCGTATCTGGGACGGGTTTAGGGCTGGCGATTTCGTTACGTTTGGTCGAACGCCTCGGTGGAAAAATACTGGTGGACAGTGAACCCAACATCGGGACAACTGTTACGCTTGACATGCCGGCCAGCAGACCTGCGCAAGACCTAACACTCGAGCCGATAAGCTTTTCTGGAATCAATGTTATTTGGCTCACGGGGATAAACGGAATCCTGCCTTGGAACATCGACAAATTCTTTAAACACATGAAAACATCGTTTCGCGTTGTCCGTGCGGGCGATGCCCTAGAACCCGATGATATCAAAGCGAAACCAAATACGATTTTCGTGATCGCACCAAATAGCCCCCAAACAATTGCGCTCTGGCAGGAACAAATACGGCGCCACAACACATCACCAAAGTTTCTGTTGCTAACCGGTGTGCGTTCCGAACGCCTTGGCCGATTACAAGACGATGTCATCCGCACACAGATGTTACCGATGCTGCCAAGCGAGATTTTTCGATCTATCGCAGTTTTATCGGGGCTTGCACAGGCAGATGATGACACCGAAACAATCATCAACCATGCAAACCCGACCGAAGAGCAGCTTGAATTACGCGGCGCTAAAAAATTGTTGATCGTCGAGGACAACGAAATCAATCAAATCGTGCTTCAAAAACAGCTCGAAATTTTAGGATACAGCGCAGATGTTGCGCATAATGGTCGTGACGCAATTGGATTGTGGGAAACGCAGACCTATGATGTGATCCTGTCCGATTGCCACATGCCAATTATGGACGGCTTTGAAATGACACGTCATATCCGTTCCATCGAAGCAGAGAATAACAGATCCCGCACACCAATCATTGCGATTACAGCCAACGCACTAAAAGGCGATGCTGATAAATGTTTTGCATCTGGCATGGACGACTATATCGCTAAGCCGATTGAAATCGCTACGCTGGATCAAAAAATCTCTAGTTTTTTGTCAGTTTAATTTTTGCCGCCACGGATCAACACGCTGATACGGGGCATGATCCCAGTATCGGCGCGGCTGCGATTTCGTAATACCGGCGTGGTTTTTGATACCTTTTTGCGGCTTTCACGAAACACGACATAAATACCACTGGCGATGATAATGGCACTTCCAAGTAAGGTAACGCGATCGGGCAATTCATCAAAAAAGAGAAACCCATAGATAATCGCCCAAATCATTTGTGAATAATGCATAGGCGCAACGACAGCTGCTTCACCCGTTTTGTAAGCTAAAATAATACACAAAGACGCAATCGATGCCATGAGCGCCATTAAAGCTAAGGCCCCCAAATCAAACAGGGCAAGCGGGACATAGCTTGGCGGCATTAAAACCGCCATGATAATCAGGTTTGCAAACATCGGGTAAATCAACAAAACAATATTGCGTTCTTCACTGCCGATTTTGCGCACAATCAACGAACTCACCGCACCAAAGACGGCCGCACTTAGTGCCGCAATGTGACCCATCGAAAGGTCACTTGTGCCGGGTCGCAAAACAACCATAACGCCAATCAACCCAACAATCACCGCACCACCACGATGCACGCCCACTTTTTCCCCTAGCATGGGAATCGATAAAATCGTGATAACAAGTGGCATTCCGAACAAAAACGCATAGGTCTGGGCCAAGGGCAGCACTGAAAAGGCATAGAATGCAGACATCCCAGTGATAACGGTCGTAATCACGCGCAAGGTCGACCACCAAGGGTGCTTTGGAACCAGGTTTTCTTCGCTTCGCTCACGCAGGTGCATGGTGAAGATCATCGGGAAACTAAACAAAACCGAAAAAAAGATGACTTGAAAAGTCGAATAATGCGCGCCAAGATATTTGACGATAACGTCATGCGCTGAAAAAATCGCAAATCCAAGAAGGGCGAATATGGCGCCTTTTGCGTTCGGGGACATGAGAAATGACCAATCTGTGTTTTCGCTAACATCCAAGCAAAACCACATTTTGGGGAAAGTTGGCAAGGGGATTTCCCCTTGCCATGAATGTTTTATAGGCTTGCGTCCAAAGCGCCCAAAATCGCGTCACCCATTTCAGAGGTCGATAAAGGTGTCACACCTTCTTCGCCCAATAGGTCTGCTGTGCGTGCGCCATCGGCCAACACTTTTTCAACCGCTTTTTCCAAACGGTCCGCTTCGGCACCCTGATCAAAGCTATAACGCAGCGCCATCGCGAATGACAAAATACATGCGATTGGGTTTGCTTTACCTTGGCCAGTGATATCCGGCGCAGAGCCGTGGACAGGTTCATACAATGCTTTTGGACGGCCATTTGCCATCGGTGCACCCAAGGACGCGGATGGCAACATGCCCAACGATCCAGTCAACATCGCAGCCGCGTCAGACAACAAGTCGCCAAACAGGTTATCCGTAACGATCACGTCGAATTGCTTGGGCCAGCGGCACAACTGCATCGCACCTGCATCAGCATACATATGTGACAGCTCGACGTCTGGGTATTCCTCGTCATGAACTTTTTGAACAACTTCGCGCCACAAAATACCCGATTCCATAACGTTTGCTTTTTCCATCGAGCAAACTTTATTGTTGCGACGACGCGCCAATTCAAACGCAGAACGCGCGACACGTTCGATTTCAGACTCGGTATAACGTTGTGTGTTAATGCCAACACGCTGGTTACCTTCTTCAAAGATACCCCGTGGTTCACCGAAATAAATGCCCGATGTCAGTTCACGCACGATCATAATATCCAGACCGGCAACGACGTCTTTTTTCAAAGACGAAAAATCGGCCAATGCATCAAAACACTGGGCAGGACGCAAATTGGAATAAAGATCCATTTCTTTACGCAACCGCAAAAGACCGCGTTCAGGCTTTACCGAAAAATCTAGATTGTCGTATTTTGGACCACCGGGCCGATACCGTCACCTGGTAGGATTAATAAAGAAGGGTTGCTCATATGCTCACGTCCTTGGGTTTCAAAACTTTGACAACGGCCTAACGATTTCGACGCGAATGGTCAAGAAAGCAAGGGAATGATTGAGCGCGTTAGATGGTCCCACACCGCTTTTACCGCCTGTGTTTTGTAAATAGACTCATGTGCAGCAATCCACATCTCAAGCGGTGGGATCGGCAAACCCTCAAACACGTCAATTAGGTTAGTATCAGTCGCAAGGATCATTTTAGGACAAAAGCCAATGCCACATCCTGCCTGGATCATCTGTGCATAAAGCGCACCATCGTCGCACCGTACGCCAAACCAATCACGCGTAGCTGGAATTCCATTCTGGGTCATTTGGTCGATAATTTGGGTATTCCGATCATAACCAATCAAGCAATGGTTTGCTAAATCGTCGGCCGATTTCGGATGGCCATATCGCGACAAATACGGCCGACTTGCAACCGCGGCCATTTGTACATCCCCCAGCTTACGGGCAATCGTATCAAGTTGCGTGGGCCGATACATGCGCAAGGCAATGTCAGCTTCGCGGCGCAACAGGTTTTCGGTGTGATCGCTTGGGATCACCTCAATCGCGATATCAGGATTGTCGCCGCGGATTTCTGCGACAATCCTGGGCAAAATAAAATGTGCCACGAAAATGCTTGCCGTGATACGCACCGTTCCAGACAATTGATTTTGCGGACGCGTCGTCATGTTAATACTGTCCATGGCAACACGCATATGTTCCGCCATGGGTAAAATATCTCGGGCGATAGGTGTCAAAAGGTGCCCTTTATGGGACCGTTCAAACAGTGGGGCGCCAAAGTGATCCTCAAGCTGTGCGATGTGACGTCCAATCGTTGGCTGGCTTAACGTCAAATCCCGCGCTGCCGCTGAAAACGACCCTGTTTCAGCGACGGCCAAAAAGGTTCGGATTAATGTCCAATCAAGAGATGTATTCATAATTGTATATAGTTTCTGCAAATTTTTGGGATTATCCATTCATTTATGACATGCCATCATAGTCCTGTAAATTTCAAAAGGACTATAATGATGACAAATAATTGCTTAATCCTTGGCCCGTCTGAAAGATTTGGGCGCCATACAATGACTGAATTCGTATCGCGCGGGTGGGTTGTTACACCCTTTCGTCGCAATGTCGATGACCTTGAAACGCTTGCCGCGAACGCGGATGTCATCGTTTTTGGGTGGCATTTGAAATATTCAGACTGGGAAACGCATTATGACGCTTTGGTCGATACCGTCATCGCCGCGGCGCAGATCAACAATGCGACGATTTTGTTCCCTGGAAATGTTTATATCTATGGAAAAAATCCTGATCCCGTTTGGGGCCGAAACACAGCGCATCACGCTGCGAACACCCTGTGCAAAGTACGCAGTCGGATCGAAGCCCGCCTTGAATCCTCTGTGGTTCAAACGATTATCGTTCGCTCAGGCGACTTCATTGACACCGAACAATCGGGCACATGGTTCGACATGGTGGTCAGCAAAAAACTGGCAAGGGGGATTTTGACATATCCAGGCGATCCCACTGCGCGCCATGCGTGGGGATTTTTGCCAGATATCGCGCGTGCCGCAGTGGATTTGGCAGAAATGCACAGCGACCTTGGTCATTTCGTTGATGTTGCAGTACCAGGTTATGCGATATCGGCACAAGAAATGGCAGATACATTTGCCCAGATATTAAATCGTGATGTTGTCGTCAGACCGATGTCATGGACGTTTTTTCGCGTGCTGTCCCCTGTTTGGCCCGTCGCACGGCATATCATCGCAATGAGGTATCTGTGGTCGCATCCGCATGAATTAGATGGCCGCGCATTGTCTCATCATTTGCCGAGCTTTCGCCAAACTCCTTTGCGGGATGCTCTGTCTCAGGCCATTTGCATCAAGTGATTTTCATCGTTTGATTGACGTTTTTGATGGATCAAATCAGCGATGCGCATCATTCCGATCCCACGCATGGCAAATGTTGTTGGTATGATAGACCAAAGAATAATAAGCCATGCCAAGGATTGCGCATCATAAAAGAAATGGGCGCCCAAGATGATGCCCAAAATCTTGATCCCTGCTGGAAAAAGAAAGGGGGTCAAGAGGGCAAACATGATGTTCAACCGACCAGCGCGTAAAAGGCGGACGACAATATCTCCACCAAATGTAGGGTCTAACAAAGGTAAATTGACCCAGACGTTAAACGCGCCACGCGACAACGGCCATCTGGTTGTTTTCATGACTGAGTAAAATACAAGAATATTTACAGCCGAGACAAAAGCGCTAAATCCCGCAGCAAGTCGCATCGCATCAACAAATACAGACGGAAGATTATGCGGCAACATAAGAACGACAAGATGAACCGGCGAATACGGAAAATCCAGAGTATGCCCCAAGATAACAGAGATGTTTTCTAAAAATGGGCTTGGATCGACCCCAAGGGCACCGCGTAACAAAAGACTGGTCCCCGAAATAACGATGGCGGCATGCGCAAATCGAAATCGATTAAACGGCGGCGCGTCCCGAAACTCTAACAAACAGGGGTATGTGTTAAGATATTCCAAACACACAAGCGCGCCGATCAATAACGCGCCCAAAAGCACGATATATGACCCATCTGACGATGTCGGCACCAACAACAACGAAGGTACTGAAATCGCAAGCGCAACCAAAGATGCGCGCACCACTGCCACCATGATCGAAACGATCATATTTTGCCTCACTCGCTGGAACATGTGGATACATTGTCCACATATTTTTCCGTAAAACCGATAAAATCAGTTTGCCCCATTTTAGCCACATTTATGCCGCCTTATGACCATAGTCGCAATCACTTTTTAACTTTTGGCCAAAAAACCAATACTTTGTACCATAATAATCACGCCACCAGACGGCACGAAATGGCTGGTATTGACGGGGTTGCTCCGATCTTTGACATCAAAACACATCTCATGACGGTTTGGTTGGATGACACCAGAAAATCGTTATGCTATGTCTTGCTCAACAACAAAAGAGCAGCACGCATAGGAACAAAATGGCCAACGTCTCCGAAATTTTGCGGACTATTTTTGGATTCGACGACTTTCGCCCGGGACAACAAGAAATCGTAGACACCGTTATCGGTGGGAAAAACGTGTTGGCGATCATGCCAACCGGTGGTGGTAAATCTTTATGTTACCAACTGCCCGCATTGGCAAGAACTGGGGTTGTATTGGTTGTTTCCCCTTTGATCGCACTGATGCGCGATCAAGTGCGCGCGTTGCAAGCTGTCGGTGTGGTGGCCGGGGCGTTGACGTCTGCCAATACCAACGAAGAAACCCAGTATGTCTATGATATGCTTGAAAATGGATCGCTCAAGTTGCTGTATCTCGCGCCTGAACGACTTGGATCATCAGCGACATATGCGCTGCTAAAGCGCTATAACATATCGATGATCGCCGTCGACGAAGCCCACTGCGTGAGCCAATGGGGTCACGATTTCCGGCCTGATTACCTAAAAATTGGTGAGCTGCGCCGCACTCTTGATGTTCCGTTATCTGCGTTTACCGCAACAGCGGATGCCGAAACCCGTCAAGAGATTGTAGACCGCCTATTTGATGGCATCGCTCCTGTGACCTTTTTAAGGGGATTTGATCGTCCAAATATCCACCTAGCGTTTGAAATCAAAAACAATCCGCGACAGCAAATCCTTGCCTTTGCAGGTGCGCGCAAGGGCCAATCGGGCATCGTCTATTGTGCGACACGCGCAAAAACCGAAGGCTTGGCAAAAGCCTTGACCGAAGCGGGGCATAACGCATGCTTTTATCATGGCGGCATGGATCCCGAAGCACGTCGCGTTGTCGAAACCCGTTTTGCAAAAGAGGACGGATTGATTGTTGTCGCGACGGTCGCCTTTGGTATGGGCGTAGACAAACCTGACATTCGTTGGGTTGCGCATGCAGATTTACCAAAATCGATCGAAGCCTATTACCAAGAGATCGGTCGCGCAGGCCGCGATGGCGCGCCCGCCGAAACCTTGACGCTTTATGGCGCAGAGGACATTCGCCTACGCCGCACCCAAATTGATGAAGGTCTTGCCCCTGCCGATAGGCGTTTAGCGGACCATGGGCGGCTAAACGCACTGCTTGGATTAGCCGAGGCGCTGACCTGTCGGCGGCAGACATTGTTGCGTTATTTCGGCGAGGAGATTGAAAGCTGTGGGAAATGCGACCTGTGCGATGCACCTGCCGAAATTTTTGATGGTACCCAGAATGTTCGCATGGCTCTGTCGGCGATTTTACGAACAGACGAAAGCTTTGGCGCAGGCCACCTGATCGATATTCTGATTGGGAAAGCAACGGATAAGGTCCGCGCACGCGGGCACGAAACCCTGCCCACTTTTGGTGTTGGGCGTGCCTTGAACACGCAACAATGGAATGGTGTGTTCCGCCAAATGATGGGGCATGACCTTATCCGACCGGATCGCGAACGACACGGCGCACTTCGAATGACTGAGAGTGCGCTTCCCATACTGAGGGATGAGGCCACCATTCAGCTTAGGTTGGACACAATAAAGTCAGATCACAAAACACCCAAAATCAAAACACTTGTTTCAGAAGATGATGCGCCGTTGCTTTCTGCACTCAAGGCCAAACGCCGCGCGCTGGCCGAAGCAGCAGATGTCCCCGCATATATCGTTTTCAATGATAAAACCCTCATTGAAATGGCAGAAAAACGCCCGCAAACACTGGACGATATGGCCCATATCAGTGGTGTTGGCGCGAAAAAGCTGGAAACCTATGGCGCGGCGTTTTTATCCGTCATCACTGGCAGCGTCGAACATATTCACCCCGCTCGACGTAAAATTGCGGGCCGCAGCGAAGCCAACCTTTATGATCAGCTCTTAGAAGCGCAAGCAGATCTTTCGCGGGGGTACGATGGCACCGAAAAACCGCTAAGTTGTTCCGCCGCTCTTTTGGCCAAGGTTGCCCAGATGCGGCCGCGCGACCACAATACCTTGGTTCGTATTTTGGGGGAACGGCGTGCAGAACGGTTTGGTCAAGCGTTTTTGAACGTACTTGCCCAAGCCAGCTAACTCAGCCCTCATGTTTGATCAGGGCAACTGTCACAATAGCGATCGCACATATGACCAACACGCTTTGGGTGACCATCGCAAAACCATAAAATTCGGCAAGGGTTGTAATCCCCAACGCACAAACCGCCGTTGCAAGTGATGCCGCCATCATCCACAAGGCCATAACGCGTCCACGCATGTCATCTGGTAACACGGCTTGCATGCCGGCCTGCAAGGACACGGCTGACATGATACCTGTGAACCCCAAAACTGCGGCACAGGCAGATGCAATTTCAAACGATGAAACGCTTACCATAACAACACCCGATGCAATCCCCAGAAGGATAAGCGTTAACCGTAACCAAGTCCTCTGCAACAGGTTGGGGTCCAAAATCATCTGTAACCCCGCCGCGCCCAGCGCGCCAATCCCAATGCACGATGTCATCAAACCCAAACCGTCAGCCCCTTTGGAAAAGATACCATCCGCCACCAATACCAACATTTCTGAGAGAGATGTGAGCGGGCCAAATGTGAACACGCCCAACAACAATGCCTGACGTATGGGCCAGCTTTTCCAAGCAAATACAAAACCGTGCACAAGATCATCCCAAAACCGCGCTTGTTTGTTTTGCTTTTGGACAGGACGCGGGGCAAGAGCGAGCGCAACCAATAGGCTGGGCACATATAAAAGGATTGACATAAGGCTAGTGATCTCGGTCCCAAGGGTGGCAATGCCAATGCCGGCAACGGCAGGCGCAACCAAGCGTCCCGTATTGTGGTTCAATGATGCAAGTACCATCACAGACCCAATCAGATCTGGATCAACCAGCCGAGGCCCTAATGATTGGCGCAGCGGCTGATAGACCGCCACAACCAGACTGTAAAAGCCTGCCAACAATAATAAAACCCACGGCTGCAATATGTCGAAATAATGCGCAGCCACATAAAACAAAGGGCACAGCAAATACCCGACAGAGACCCAGAAATATGTGCGGACTGGATCGCTGCGATCGATCAAAACGCCAAATATCGGGCTAGCAATGGCAACCGGCAACAACATCAACGTTGTAACCAATCCCGCAAAGCTGGTGCTTTGGGTCAAGTCCCATGCCGTCCAAGCAATCAGGACACGAAAAATCCAAGTCGCATTTGTCGCGCAGACCGCGGCCAAAAAATATCTTCTAAAATTAGGGTGCAGCAGGGCAGAGAACCCTTTGGTTTGCTTGCTCATTCTTAATCGTCATCCCAATACCAAACGCATCCAAGAAAACCAGCAAAAACAACCAGACACACATACAAACTGTCCGAGGATGCTGCATTGATGAACATTCTACGGGATATAGTCAATCGTTACGTGTGGCCCTGCATCGCACAAGGGGGCGAAAATGCCCCCCTTAGAAAACCGAATAAACGCTTTTCTCGTTACGGAATTTGGCGATGGCTTAAAGCGCGTAACGCTTGGTCCAGCGCGTCTTGGTCCCATCTTTCATCTAGGGCCTGACGTAAAATATCAGCTTGGCTTTTGGGGGCGTTGCCACCAATCGGCGGATCGGTGTCAAGATTTGTTGGGAAAGGATACCCCTCTGCACAGGCCGCAATTGCTGCATCACATTGCGCGCGCGTCAGTTTTCCAGCATCTAACGCTGCCTTTAGCGCAGAAAACACATGGCTCGACATCGCCAATCGGTCAATCGCCTCCATCGCGCGACCAAAGGCCGAAGACACTTGCAACAGATTGACCATGCGATCGATATCAGCACTTTTGTTTTCCCCAGCAGCGTGAAACAGCGCCGGATTAAAAAAGACTGCATCCCCTTTTGACAATGCTAACTGGATATATGACGCCTCAAAGTGATCGCGATGATCCTCCAAATGAAAGGCTATATAACCTGGACCATATAACTGCGAAAACGGCAACAGCTTGGTCGGACCGCTTTCAATTGGCATGTCACAATGCGCAATCGCCCCCTGCAATGTTAACGTTGCCGTTACCGTATGCGCGTGTATGGGGTAACGGGCGGCACCATCAACCGATTGAAAGCCCAAATGATAATCACGATGGGCTTTTTGCGCCTTGCCGCCTGGGCGCACCTGGTTGACCTGAGCAGTCATTTGATAGTTTGGACCCAACCAAGCTTCGGCTGCAGCCGCAATGGCGGTATTCCCAAAATACTGAGCAAAATTTTCGGGGTCTCGCAGGCACTGTTTCTGAAGGGAATTCCAGATTCTGTCGTTCGCACCTGACGCAGCAAAATGATCCCCTTTGCCAGCATTGGATGCTTTTTCATCTTTGATGATTTCGCCAAATACCGCAGTGGCGCGATCAATCATAGAAGTATCTTGATAGGCAGATTTCAACACGATGACGCCCGCAGAATTGGCAAGCACATCTGCCCATTCTGACAAAAGCTCGGGTCGCTTTGATGGATCCTCCAAGTGGCTAGACAAAGCGGCCATATCATAGATAGGCACATTTTTTTCGATGGCCGCCGCATAGGGCACTCGCGCAGGGTCAAGCGACTGTGACGTAAGCGATTTGAATAGATCGATGTCACAGGATCTGGTTGAATAATACCCTTGGTTTACAACAGTTGCATCTTTCATTTCGCGCACTCCGATCATCTCATGTGGTAAATGAATGCCATACCAATACCACGATACTGAAAATTTGCGCGTTGAAAAGACAGTTTGGGTCCGAACGCAGCACCTTTTCACCAATTACAAATGGATCGAACGGCCAGTCATCGCACTTTCACGCGCGGCATCCAAAATAGCCAATGTCTTTGCCCCTGTTTCAGCGGTTACCGGCGGTGGGGTTTGATCACGGATAGATTGAGCAAAAGCTGTGTAATAATCGTGATAACGACCCTGTTCGGATGGCACAATTTCGCGTCCCGACGCGGTGGCCAATACCCCCCAGTTTTCGCGGGGCTCATAACCCCACCCCACCAAATCATCGATAGGCCGTTTCCCAGCAAAGATATCTTGCGCTTGAACATCGGTTGACTTTGCAACATAGCTGCCTAATTCCCCTATCGCGCGCAATTCGCGATCGTCGATATAATTACGCTTGCAGGCCGATAGGTGGCTATGCGCCCCACTTTCATGGCGCAATGTGATATTAAAACTAACATCTGTGGCACCTTGAGGCAGATCAAACATATCTAATTGTGCATCAACAGACACAACCGGACCCAACAAATAAATCATCTGATCTACAACGTGGCTGCCGAGATCGCGCAACAATCCACCCGTTGGACCCGCTTCGATTGTTTGGGGGCTATCTTGATCCATTCGACTTTCTATTCGATAAACGCGGCCCAGCCGACCATCGTCGATCACCTTTTTCAAAGTCTGTAGATCAGCATCAAAACGGCGATTTTGATAAACACCTAGGATCACGCCCTTGGACTTTGCGGCCGCGTCCAATTCCATTGCACCTGCATAATTTGGCGCAAATGGTTTATCGGCAATCACATGCAATCCTGCCTCTATCGCCTCTAAAACCAAAGAGCGGCGCGTCTGCGGCGGCGTTGTAATCGTAACCGCATCACACACACCTGCATTGATCATTGCCGTCAGGCTTGCAAAAATTGGCACATTGGGCCAATCAGCCCGAGCTTTGGCGATCGTTGCCTCGGCACGGGCAACGATGCCTGTTAATTCACAGCCCTGCGCCGCAGCGACAAAGGGTGTGTGGAAATGTTGTCCACCTGTACCATAACCCACAACGCCAATGCGTAACATTATCCCTGCACCTTTTTTAGAAAGGCATCAAATTCATCGTCTTTTATTGCAACGGTGTGATCTGCTTCGGGGTAACCGCCGCTGTCCACGTCAGACTTGAATTCCTTAAACGCGGCGATGCGTTCGTTTTGCAAACGCTCTATTTCAGGCGCAAAATTGCGGTACATCTTACCATGGCGTGGTTTGTGGTTTTTGCCATAGCCACAGACATCTTCGGTAAACAAATACTGCGCATCCGCATGTTTTCCGGCGCCCATGCCCAGCATGATAAGCGACGAATTTTCGGTCAGAAATTTGGCAACACGATCTGGCACGACCTCAAGCTCTGCACCGAAAACGCCGATTTTTTCCAACATCTGGGTATGACGCCACAACGCTTCGGCCTCGTCCGCGGTTTTACCAACCGCACGCCAACCGGTCCATGTGATATAGGATGGGATCAACCCTATGTGACCCACAACCGGCAAGTG
>RFZH01000005.1 GCA_009920815.1 Paracoccaceae bacterium | reverse complement strand
CGCTGGTCGTCGATTATTTATTGCGTCAACCAACATTGAAACGCCCAATGTATCGGATAGCAAAATGAATTCTTGTCGTTCTTCTGTGCAGGTTTTGCCAGTTCGTGTCAAAAAATCGATTGCCGTTTCCCATTCGTCTTGGGTCAGTTGAACGTCTTTTACAAAGTCATGCAGATGGGTGATCAAGGACGTCATGATCTCGCTAAACCGGGGGGAACATGCATCATTGTTGATGCGATCAATCACGGTCTGGATCGAATTTTCTTCGCTTAGATATTCAGACATGGCGTTCCTTTCTCGCGCGTCATCGACACTCGGCTTTACGGTATCTGGGCGGTTTCTAAAAAACCATTGTTTATTTGTTCATTGTTCGCTTAATCGCTGACCTCAGGACTGTTTGACGCCAGTCAAGACGATGATAGCTTGCTTCCATGTGTGGAAGATTCGTTGATCCAAATTTGCAATCTGCGGGAATAGATGCCTCTTGGCTTAAGCTTGATCCATTTAGCGGATGGACAGTTCGCTTTAACGTCAAGCCAACGCAGGATGTGGTATTGATAACACCAAACAATGAACCACGTATTGCGCGTTGGTGGTTTATCCCGTCTTGGCATGTCGGTTCAGTTTCAGACTGGAAGGCCACTACATTTAATGCCCGTATCGAGGATGCGGCCGACAAGCCCACCTTTCGACCAGCATGGAAAAACGGACGCTGTCTGCTGCCGATGCGTGGATACTATGAATGGAGCGGTGAAAAAGGCGACCGACAGCCCAACTTTATTCAATCTGCCGGAAACGAAGAGCTTTTGTTTTGTGCGGGTCTGGCGTCACGATGGAATGACCTATTGACGGTCACCATGATGACACGTGCCGCAAATGAAAGCGTGAAAGGGATACACCATCGGATGCCCGTGATTTTGAACACCGATGAACGTGATATATGGTTGTCGGGCGAACGCGCAGTTTCTGACCTTGGCCAAAATGTTCAGCTAATACATCATCGGGTTAATCGAATATTGCGTGATGACGATGGCCCCGATTTGATTGAACCTGCCGTATAGATATGGAATGCTTAACTATCGCTTGGCTGGGTCTTTATGGCGACAGCTTCGTTCAAGAACATTTGTGGCGCACAGGCGGGATCAAGATCGATAGTGGTTTTCACGTTTTGGCTTTCTAAATTCACCTCGGTTCCAATAAGCGTGAAGGTCCCAACACATGTTTCACCGTTTATACGGACGATTTGGACTGAATTTCCCACAACAATTCCCACGTTTTGTGCGTTTACAATCTGATCCACAAAAACATAGGTTTCGACACTTTTTTCGTTGGGGTCATAGATTTCAGCGGCCAGCGCGCCTTGCGTAACACAGTCCCCCAAATTGGGTTCAAAATTAAGCAACACACCATCAAAGGGCGCCCGCAATACCAAGGCATCTAGGTCAAGCTGTCGTGCTTGCAATTCAAGTGTGCCTATTTCCAGCGCGTTCATTGCGCGTGACCTGTTGGTCATAGCGCGTTCGATCGCTTCTTGTGCGCGTTGCACGGCAAATGTGGCATCCAGTTTTTTACGTTCTGCAGCGTCCAGCGTGGTTTCATTCACCAATCCGCGCTGGAACATCACCCGGGTGCGTTCATGGTCGCGTTCAACAAAGCGTTGTTCTTCTTGCACACGTGCAACATCGGCCTTGGCAACCGTGATTGCAAACTCGGCTTCAGTGACAGCATCGCGCAGGTCGTTGGCACGTGCTTGCGCGGACTTGAACGCAAGGATCGCTGCGCGATTGTCTAGCTCGACCAATATTTCGCCCGCTTGTGTGATCCCTGTTGTTAGCGCGTTTTGCGATACGTTTGTGATGCAACCACGGGCCTCATATGACAGCCCTGTTTTTTGCTGCGCAACAACGGTGCCCGCCAAGTCTATTGTGTTAAAAACATTTTGACCCAGCGCCGCGCCAGAAAGTGTCGCAGAAATAAGGCCAACGCACAGTATCAAGATGGATGATTTCATGTTTCTTCTCCCGCCAGTGGGGTCAACAGTGGCGGAAACTTGCAATGAGTCAAGGTTATTTAGGGCCCGCCACGGATAGGCATAATAAAAATTCGCAAAAGATTACAAAAAGTTAATGATGCCATCCGTGCGCGGGTGAGATGCAGTTACGTGCGGCCAATAGCCAAGTTTTTGGCGTAAACCCGCACTTTAGTTTGTAAAATTACCCCAATGCGGACGTTGAATATTCTCATCAAATGCGGCCAGGTTTTATTGTGAGACTTTTGTTTTGCTGTGTTGCGCAATTCATCAGATCTGTCGGTGATATGGGTTCGGAAATAACACATCTGCGGTGCGCGCTTTATTGTGCCGCTGTAAAAAAAGGATGTTTTAATGGTTTTGGGGTTAAAGAGTTTTACATGCCTTACACTTGCGGCAATTAGCATTGGGCAGATGGTGGCGGCGTTTGATTTTCAACCCAAAACGCCACCTAAACAACAAGGTACTGATGTTGTGCGCGTGAGTGATGGTCAGACCGACACGATCGCCCTAAGTGAACTGATCCCCACGCAAGATGCGTTGCAAAGCTTGGTGTCATCGGGTCCATTTTTGAAAATGGTCTTTGACCAATATAGGGTGATCGAGGCAGAGCTGGATCAAGGGTATTGGGTCGATACCGTGACGCTGTCGAATGACATGCGTGAAGGCAGTCGCTTGGTCATCACACGAAAGTCCGACTTTGGTGCGCGCGTGCAAATCACGGGCGAGCGCAATGCGACCGAGCTTATCAAAGGATTAACCTATACCTTTGGCATGCTTGGGGGGCGTTGGCAGCTCTTACAAACCCAACGGGGGACCGCAGCCATCCCATCACAAACCCAAGCGCAAAGTGGCGGAATGAACGTTCCACAAAGCGAAACGTTCCAACGAAAAAGTTGGTACGCCGTCAAATTGGACAATAGCTGGTATGCTTTAACCGACTCCTCCAGATTTAGTAGGCAAAGTTTGTTTGTGCGCTTTGATCCGCGAAACAACTGTAACGGTTATGTTGGCTATTATTACCCTGCGAATGGAAATCCGCCGCCCTCTGGCACGTATAACAAGAGTATACGGTTAAATACGGGCAACAAAACATGGACTGTCGCATCGGGAAAATCCCAGCGCCGGTATGATGCTTTGTCCGATCTTGTGTTGATCCAGTTTGATGCAAATATGCAGTTCATCACTGCCTTAGCGCGTAAAAATAGGGTTAAGGTTGGTTTTGGCAGCGGAAATGATTATTACGATCAATTGAGTTTGTCAGGATCTTGGGCATCTATCGTCTGGGCCTTGGATCAATGTAAATACGAACGCAGCACTGCGTCGTTGATGCGGTCGCAGCCTACCCCAACACAACCGGTTTCGTCTGTGCCATTTGCTGGCAAATGGGAAACAGATGTCAATCGCTGTTATATGGATACCGATAGCAGTTATTGGGGCCGCGACGGTCAATGGGGTGGGCATGAGTGGGGATGTGAAATCCCGCGCTCTGCCTATACTTCCAATGGATTTGTCGGTAGATTTTCCTGCGGAGCTGAAGGCGACGAATATATTGGACAATATAGTGCCGCGGTGTCGCCGGATGGACAACGCATGACCTTCACCGACACAGAATATGGCACCAACGTGCAATTGTTCAAATGTCCCGCAGAAACTGAGCGCAGGTAGTCCCATATAGAAAGGAAAAGCCTATGTGTCGATCGCCGTCGCTTTGTCACTGGCGCTGTGGTCTCGGGTGCTGGGGCATTGATCGGTGGCATTGCCCATGCGGTACCCAACGTAATGCATCTGCCTTTTTCGTTGCGCGGTCAGATAACGAACGGGGTTCAGGCAACGGTGACGCGGATAGAAACAGATCAACCGAATCTGGCTTTGACATTTGACGATGGTCCCGATCGACGGCACACACCAAGGTTGTTGGATATCTTGGCTGAGCGGGGGGTCAAGGCAACGTTTTATGTTGTAGGTCGTGCAGCGGCCTATAGCCCGCATATTATCCAGAGGATGGTCGCCGAAGGTCATGAAATTGGCAATCATTCGTGGTCGCATCCGGTGATGTCGGGTTATTCGCGAAACGCGATCCAAAAGGAAATACTACGCACGAACCAGGCTGTTTTTGATGCGTCAGGCCTTGTGCCCAAAACATTTCGTCCCCCATACGGGGCGTTTCAAATGCACCAACGTTTCGCATTGATGCAAGATCTGAACATGCCAACGGTTCTGTGGTCGGTTGATCCAGAGGATTGGCGCTATCCGGGGCGTCAGTATATTACGGATTTTATTACACGTCGCAGCCAACCTGGATCGATCGTGTTAACCCATGATATTCACGGGCCAACCGTACGGTCTTTTCCTGAGACGCTGGATAATTTGATTGAACGCGGCTTTAACTTTGTCACCATCTCAGAGCTTGTTGAGATTTAGTTTATGGTGCCAGCCTCAGGGATCATGCGTCAAAAAAGCGATAACTCGACCCCGATGATATAATCGCCGCGAAACCCTGTTGGGGCGCCATAGAACATCATGTGATTATTTGGCTTAAACGTTACACCAAATGATGGCCGAGGAATGATACGGGTGCCCGTGTTCAGGATTGTATCTTTATACCCAAAAGCGGCCCCTGCCATGAATCCCCAACGTCCGTATGTGTCCTTTTGGTAGGTATAGACAAGAGCGGGCTCGTTATACGAATTTCGCAGCAATGCCCAAGACCGATTTTCATCAAGATCACATTTAATGCCAGGATGCGTTTCGTTAAAATTCGTACCGACATTGCCATGATAACTAAGGGCGACAAAGGGCGAACACTTGGCAAGGGCACCCTGTGCGCCAAGAAAGACTGACATCATGCTTGTTAATGCAAGAACACATATACTCTTCATATCTTTCCTAACCTCGGACAGTTTTATGCCACCTTATAGACCACAGGCCCGCTGTCAAACTATGATCTGCTTGTCTGCTTTATCGTGGGGTAATCTTGCAAGCTAGGGTTTTGCAACCAGCGTGCCCCACAAATCATATTCGCCTGCCTCATCAACCTCAACGGAAATGATATCACCCACTTTCAGTGTTTCATGACCTTGGTCGATAAAAAGGTTGCCGTCGATTTCCGGAGCATCCGACATTGTTCGGCATGTTGCCGCATCGTC
Source organism: Paracoccaceae bacterium (assembly GCA_009920815.1). Lineage (GTDB taxonomy): Bacteria > Pseudomonadota > Alphaproteobacteria > Rhodobacterales > Rhodobacteraceae > CAJXSD01. Next base: position 24,739 of record RFZH01000005.1, on the reverse strand, counting down.
ATCGATTTCGTCGATAATCACATCCATCACGCGTCCAACTTTCGCAGCTAATTTTGCTTCTGAAATGGCTTGCGACTTTTGCATGAAGCGATCCCAGCGGTCTTGTTTGACCTCTTCGGGCACGTGATCAGGCAGGTCATTGGACCGCGCGCCGTCAACGTTTTCATATTTAAAACATCCTACGCGGTCTAACTGTGCTTCGTCCAACCAATCCAGTAGGGTTTCAAATTCCTGATCTGTCTCGCCTGGATATCCGACAATAAACGTAGATCGCAATGTGATGTCGGGACATGCGGAACGCCATGCGGATATCTCATCCAGCGTTTTGGCCGCAGCAGCGGGCCGCGCCATTCGCTTTAACGTATCAGGATGAGCATGCTGGAAAGGAATGTCCAAATAGGGCAGAATAAGCCCGTCTGCCATAAGTGGGATCAGATCACGCACATGCGGATAGGGATAGACATAGTGCAGGCGAACCCAAGCACCAAGCGACCCCAAATCACGTGCTAAATCGGTGATGTGGGCGCGGTGACCGCGCTCCTCTGCGTATTTGATGTCAACACCATAGGCCGAGGTGTCTTGTGAAATAACCAGTAGTTCGCGTACGCCATTTTCGACCAACTTTTCCGCCTCGCGCATGATGGCGTGGGCGGGGCGGGATTGAAGTCGTCCGCGCATATCCGGGATAATGCAAAACTTGCACTTATGGTTGCAACCCTCTGATATCTTTAGATAACTATAGTGTCGCGGTGTCAATTTAACGCCTGATGCAGGCAGCAGATCAATAAAGGGATCTGGGCTGGGCGGCACAGCCTTGTGAACGGCATCTAGAACTTGTTCATATTGATGTGGGCCCGTGACGGCCAAAACGCGTGGGTGCACGCCGGTGACATAATCGGGTTCCGCGCCTAGACACCCTGTGACAATCACACGACCATTTTCGGCCAATGCTTCGCCAATCGCCTCTAAGCTTTCGGCTTTGGCGCTATCTAGGAAACCGCAGGTGTTCACAATCACGGCGTCGGCACCATCATAGTTGGACGAAATTCCGTAACCCTCGGCGCGTAACCGCGTTAAAATCCGTTCACTGTCAACCAATGCTTTTGGGCATCCCAAAGATACCATGCCGATGGTGGGTTGGCCTGTGCGGCGGTCATCACGAATTTTGGCATTTGCCAAGTCGGGGCGGAGGTTTGGCGGGTTCGTTATCATAGCCGCGATATACGCGAGGCGCAGATCAAAGAAAAGAGAAAGCTTACAGCATTATGCAATCTGCAAATTGGCAAAGCTTAGCGCATGGCCAAACCCAGCATTGCGATTTTCAGTTGGCCACAGTACACCACGCATACCTATCTGAGGGACCCACCATGCGATTTTTTAAACTTATCTTTACACTTATTTTTGCATTCATCATTGTGGTGATCGGGGCCGTTTTCTTGATGCCGAAAGACCGGTTGGCGAAAGAAGCGCTTAAACGTGCCGAAGCACAGATCGGTCGTGTCATTACGGTCAATGGTTCTGTCGATTTGGGGTTTTTTCCGAATCTCTATGTTCGCATGCAGAATTTGAGCATTGCGAACGCTGACTGGTCAAATATGGGTCCGATGGTACAAGCACGCGAATTGCGCGTCGGCGTTGCCTTGATCCCTGCCTTGTCGGGTGAGGTACAGGTAACTGAGCTGCGATTAGACCAACCACATGTGATTTTGGAAAAATCTTCCTCGGGTCTTGTGAACTGGGATTTTGCGGCCACTGTGCGGTCGCCGGATGACCAAGCCACGGCAGAGGCGAAAGCGACCGGCGATGTCGTCAAGGCAAACGCCCCAGACGTGGCAAACCCAACGGGTGGTATGCCATCAATATCCTTACCACGCGCTGTGATCCAAGGTGGCAAGTTTGAATATCGTGATCACCAAAGCGACGCGATCATGCTTTTGTCGAATGTCGATCTGACCTTGCAAATGCCATCTATTGACAGCGCCATGACCGCCGAGGGGTCATTTGTGTTGAGTAAAGAGCAAATTTCATACGACGTCAAATTGGCCAATTTAAGTCAGATTTTGCAGGGTGAAAAAACAAATGCGTCTGTGAATATTGATGCCAAAGGGGGCACAGTCACTTTCGACGGAAACGTGTCGACAGGGCCAGAACTGGATGGTCGTTTGTTAATGAATATCGCGGACACATCAGGATTTGCATCTGCTTTTGGGGTTTCTGTTGCACAGCTTCCGACAAATTTAGGCGCATCAGTGAAAGGCGCAACGCAGATTTCTGTCACATCTGATCGCGTTAGCCTTGGTGACATGCAATTTGGGTTGGGTGCAAATGCAATCAGTGGGACCGCGTCAATTGCGCTTGGGGGCAAACCTAAGGTGTCAGGCACGCTTAATCTTGGGGATTTTGATCTGCGCAGCGGTCCGGTGGCGTCTGGTTCAAAATCAACATCAAATGGTGGTACGGCATCATCATCTGAACAGACATCAGAGCCGTCAAGCACCGGATGGTCCAAAGCCAAAATTGATGCATCGGCCCTGAACGCTGTTGATGCAAACGTTAACTTTTCCGCCGTGGCGGTCCGCACCGATACAGTGTCATTGGGCCAAATATCCGGCGCAATCTCTGTTGAAAACGGCCGTTTGGTCGCAGACATCAATCGGATGGATGCGTATTCTGGCCAAGCGCAGGGGCAGGCCGTGGTAAACGCGAGGTCAGGCTTGTCAATGTCAGCAAAGCTCAAGGGCGCTGGGTTTGAGGTGCAGGGCCTTTTGGGCGATCTGATTGGACAAGATAAGGTCCAAGGGAAAACCAATTTTAGCGTCGATCTCTGGGCATCCGGAGGATCTGTCGATGCTTTAATTCGCTCGTTGTCAGGCGCAGGGCAGCTGGCCATCCAATCTGGTCGTTGGACAGGGATTGATCTGGATAAGATCTTGCGCTCGGGCCAAGTCGAAAAAGGCACAACCGTTTTTGACGACATGTCGGCAAGTTTCAATATCGCAGGCGGTGTCGTCGATAATCGAGATTTGAAATTCACGCTGCCAAACTTTGAAACGACGGGCCGAGGTCAAGTCGATTTGGGCAACCGATCGCTGGATTACACGATTTCCCCCAAAGCCACCAAAGCCCGCGGTGGCGAGGGCATTTCTGTACCTTTAAGGATCCAGGGATCATGGGATAAGCCAAAATTGACGCCAGACATGCAAGCCGTCATCGACCAAAACTTGGCCAAAGAAAAGGCTGAGCTTGAGGCAAAAGCCAAAGAAAAGATCGAGGCGGAAAAGAAAAAGCTAGAGGCGAAGGTCAAGGAAAAGCTAGGTGTTTCATCGCAAGATGGACAAAGTGTCGAGGATGCTGTTCGTCAAAAAATAGAAGAAGAAGCCAAAAAGGGACTGCTGAACTTACTGGGAAAAAAATGACCGATAAGCGTCGTTAATTTGCCCCAATCTTGCCCTATTCAATCGATAGAACACCAGTATCGATTTGCGTGGGGCAATGTATGAATAAGGTAAGTTTTAGACGCATCGGACAGTTTCGAAAGGACGAAACAGGCGGCATGACCGTCGAGTTTGTGCTTTTGTTCCCTTTATTGCTTATGACCTTTGTGTATTTCATGGGCTATGCCTATGCGACGATGCGCTCTGCGATGATCTTGGATCACGCTCAGCAAAGCGCACGGGCCTATTCCATTGGTTACTTTGTGGACGAGGCCGATTTAAAATCGCATCTGGACACGTATCTTTGGAATGTTTCAGCCGCCAAAGATGTGTCGACGGACAAATTGCCTGCGCCCAGCGCAACCGTCACTGACGCGTTTGGCTATGTTACCATCCACATTGACATCCCCATGTTGCGGTTGGTCTCTGTTTTGGGATACGCCAGCATCTTTGAACATTTCCTGAATAAAAACACGCAGCTTGAGGTGAGGGCGCCGATTGAGGGGCGACCATGATTGGAATTCTTAAACGATTTTGGCGCGATGAACTGGGTGGTTTTACTCCTGGCTTTTTGTTCTTTTTCTTAGCCGTTATTGTCGTCTTTGGGAGCGCGATGAATGTCAAAGGCACCCGCATACAGAAAAAGAGGATTGAGGGCGTTGCGCAGGCCATCGCGCTTGAATTGGTGCGCGGTATTAATAATCCTCATATCACCCGCGAAGAAGCGGTCGAGCGGGCGTTTCAAACGGGTTGGGTTGCATCGGGCGCAAATTTGGATGTGGGCGTCGCGGCAATGCGCTCGGCGGCTCCTGCGCCATTCGTTTTAGAGGATATTACCACCATCAAATACTGTCGATATGAGCATGAGACACTTAGATTTATCGAAGATCAATCAGTGGCCGATGCAGTATTGGTCGAGATTGAGTTTTCCGAAGCAACTGGCCAACCGTTGCAACATCGTTTTTTCAGCGCGTGGAATGTCGATTACGATCTGAAAGTACGCGCCGTCGGCGAAGCGTATATCCCGAATTGTTCGCGCTATGGCATTTTTTCAAACACCAGTTTGGTCATCCAAGGAGGTCTACAACTATATAATGATACGTGCTTGCGCTCAAATAATAAAATGGCGTTGCGATCGACTGTGTGGACCGCGCAATCGGCGGTGATTTCGGTTCCATCACCTCAATAATTTGAAGGTTTGCAAGAAAATAAAGTTGACCCAAAAGTGTTAGAGTATCGCAAGTGGCGGAATAAAGAGCTATATGGGTTCTTAGATGTCCTGGCAGATTTTTTAACAGGTACCCCTTCGATTATCACGCCGAGTTTTTCAATAGAGAACGGTCTAATCGAAATTGATGCGCAAAAATCATTTCAACTCACTGGTGAGCGGAAAAACTTTTTTGACGTAAGTGCTGATCAAATCCCAAGAAATGCGATCGTCCACATCACCAATTGTAATTGGTGGGAAACGGTCATGCTTCGAAATGGGGATTATTCTGACCTCGTTTTAATTTCTGACTGTGCAGTGGACGTTTTGCGCGGGGCTATATTTTCTAATGCGATCGTCCTCGTCACCCGTACTGGAGGCAATTCGTTAGACTTCCGCAACAACGCTGTTATAGGAGATAGTCAAACATCTTGCCGCGCTGATCGTGGTGTTTTGGTTTGGTCCATCGGCGGGATAAAATTTCGAAACGATATTTTTGCCTATGGCGCACAAATTATTTCCGGGGAACTTGCATACGATCCGAATAATGACCGTTTTGCGCCAGAGCTTCCTTTGATTGATGCAGTAAATAACGATGCTGTTTCTCGAATAGATGTCGGTCGCCGTGCGATATTGAATGGCAGCGCAATAGTGGCCGACAAATGGGTAAACGTTGATGCGCGTACAGTTGTTTATTCTTGTCCTTCGCGTGGCGATGCAAATAGGTTTTACCGTAAACACTTCCGGGTTGGCTTGATTTAAAATTTGTCTGAAAGCGTCACAATATGTCGGCTATAGGGGTTGATTTTACGCGCTCTCCTTGGTTGTCTGCTTCGACAAATAAGGAGAGATGCCATGCGGTTTTCCGCGTTAGAAATCCTAAAACAAGGCTTGACAGGTAATAAGGGGTGGACGCCACATTGGCGCGATCCTGCGCCAAAATCGGATTATGACGTAATCATTATTGGCGGTGGCGGGCATGGATTATCGACCGCATATTATCTGGCAAAAAACCATGGCATTACAAATGTTGCGGTTTTGGAAAAGGGATATATCGGTTCAGGTAACGTTGGTCGCAATACCACAATTGTACGTGCGAACTATGGCTTGCCCGGCAATTCAGAATTCTACAGCCATTCTTTGAAATTGTGGGAAGGCCTAGAGCCAGACCTGAATTATAACGTTATGCATTCACAACGCGGTATTATCAACCTGTTCCATTCTGATGGTCAACGCGACGCCTTTGTCCGCCGTGGAAATGCGATGCGCAACCAGGGGGATGACGCGGAATTACTGTCCCGCGATGATCTGCGCAAAATGGTGCCATATCTGAATTTTGATAACGCGCGTTTCCCTGTGCGCGGTGGGTTGATGCAACGGCGCGGGGGAACCGCGCGCCACGATGCCGTTGTTTGGGGCTATGCCCGTGGCGCCGATCAACGGGGTGTCGATATCATCCAGAACTGCGAAGTCACCGGGATCGACATAGAAAACGGCGTGGTCAAAGGTGTGCAAACCACGCGCGGTGCAATTCGCGCCAAAAAGGTGGGGATCGTGGTCGCGGGCCGTTCATCGCAAGTCGCCGCAATGGCCGGTATGCGTTTGCCGATCGAAAGCCACATCCTTCAGGCATTTGTAACAGAAGGGATCAAACCCGCCATTGATCATGTGATCAGCTTTGGCATGGGGCATTTTTATATCAGCCAGTCAGACAAGGGCGGTTTGGTCTTTGGGGGTGATTTGGATTTCTATGCCAGCTATGCACAACGTGGCAATCTGCCGATGGCCGAACATGTAATGGAGGCGGGCATGGCGTTGATGCCAGCAATTGGCAAGGCCAAGGTTCTGCGATCTTGGGGTGGCATCATGGACATGACGCCCGATGGAAGCCCAATCATTGATAAGACGCATATTGATGGTCTCTTTCTGGACGCTGGCTGGTGTTATGGTGGGTTCAAGGCTGTTCCGGGATCGGGGTATAGCTTTGCCCATCTCATGGCCACGGGAAATCATCATGAACCTGCCGCGCGGTTCCGGTTGGACCGTTTTAAAACTGGGGTTGGCCTGATGGACGAAGAAGGCACAGGCAGCCAACATAATTTGCATTAGGGGGCAAACAACATGAGATTAACGTGCCCTATCTGCGGCGATCGTGACAGACGAGAATTTTATTACCAAGGGGCTGCGTCAATTTTGAACCGGCCAGATCCTGATGCAGGTATCGATACATGGGATGATTATTTGCATAATCGTGACAACCCGGCCGGACTGACCCAAGATCTATGGTATCACGAGGCGGGCTGTTCATCTTGGATTGTTGTAACACGTAATACCGTCACACATGAGGTCATAAAAACCGCATTGGCCCAAACCGTCAAAGGACAAAATACATGAGGGTTGCAGGTTCAGGACAAATAGATCGCACGAAAAAGGTTACCTTTTCGTTTGATGGTCAAGACGTGCATGGTTTTGCGGGGGATACAATCGCTTCTGCATTGTTGGCAAATGATATTCGCTTGATGGGACGGTCGTTCAAATATCATCGTCCGCGCGGTGTTTTGACAGCAGGCAGCGAAGAGCCCAACGCAATTATGACGATTGGCACAGGCGCGACGATGGACCCGAATGTGCGCGCGACCGTACAAGAGATCTTTCAAGGTTTGACAGTGCAAAGTCAGAATAGATGGCCATCACTGAACTTTGACCTGTTGTCGGTAAACGATTATCTTGCGCCATTCTTATCCGCAGGTTTTTACTATAAAACCTTCATGTGGCCAAAGGCGTTTTGGGAAAAGTTATACGAACCTGTTATTCGTCGTGCCGCCGGGTTGGGCGCGCTCTCGATGCAGGCAAACCCTGACAAATATGATCGTGCCTTTGCGCATTGTGACCTGTTGGTGATTGGGGCAGGGCCTGCAGGCATCATGGCCGCTTGGACCGCTGCCCAAGCGGGTCTAGATGTCATTATTGCAGACGAAGATTTTCGTATGGGTGGCCGCCTGAATTCAGAAACTGAGACGATTTCTGGGGCGCCTGGCGCAGATTGGGCGGCTGAAATGGTCGCGCGCCTATCTGAGATGGACAATGTGCGTTTAATGCCGCGAACGACCGTGATTGGCGCATATGACCAAGGGACCTATGGCGCGGTTGAACGACTATCGCATCATATACCGCGTGATGATGCCAAACGGCCGTTGGAATGTTTCTGGCGCATCGCGTCCAAGCGCACAATATTGGCTGCCGGCGCATTGGAACGCACGATCGCATTCGCCAACAACGATCGCCCGGGTATTATGACTGCTTCGGCTGTGCGCAGTTATTTGAACCGCTATGGTGTAGTCGGCGGAAATCGTGTTGCGATTTTTGGCAACAATGATGATGCGTTCAGAACCGCACGTGATTTGGCGCAAGCTGGTGTGCATATTAGCGCCTATATCGATAGTCGCCCAGACGCGCAAATTGCGGGTGATTTTCCAATCTATCGCGGCGGTGAAGTATATGACACGGCGGGGCGAACGGGCCTTACGACGGTACGGGTGCGTCACGACGGTGGCACGCTGAATGTTGCTGCCGATATTTTGGGTGTTTCAGGCGGCTGGAACCCAACGGTCCATTTGACCTGCCACATGAATGGTCGTCCAATATGGGATGAAACATTAGCCAGTTTTGTCCCAAATCCTGACGCGATACCAGGTTTGACCGTTGCTGGGGCTGCATCTGGCCAAATGTCGACGCAGTCTTGTTTGATGTCGGGTATTGCTGCGGCGAACACTGTGTTGCAGCAGCTTGATAAAAAGCCTGCCGCAGTTGATGTGCCCGCAGCCGAAGATCTGCCCTATCGTATTACACCGTTATGGGCAGTTCCTAGAAAAGGGCGCGCTTGGCTGGATTATCAAAATGATGTGACTGTTAAAGATATTAAACAAGCAGCAGTGGAAAATTTTCGGTCCGTGGAACACATGAAACGCTATACCACACAAGGGATGGCGACGGATCAGGGTAAAAATTCCAATGTTGCGGCCTTGGCGATCTTAGCCGATGTAACGGGGCGCGGAATTCCAGAAACGGGCACCACTACATTTCGGCCCCCGTATGCACCCGTTGCCATTGCTGCGATGGGCCAAACCGCGCAAGATCAAGGATTTGCGCCACATCGTTACACCACGTCTCATCAGGCCTCTGTCGAAAAAGGGGCGCCGTTTGTCGAAGCAGGGCTTTGGCATCGGCCAAGCTATTTCCCGATTTCTGGTGAAACAAATTGGCGGCAGTCTTGTGACCGAGAGGTCACGATGGTGCGCAATGCCGTCGGTGTATGCGACGTGTCGACGTTGGGGAAAATTGATATCCAAGGTCGTGACGCAGAAAAGTTGTTAGACTTTGTCTACACCAACACGTTTTCGACCCTCAAGGTGGGCCGTGTTCGTTACGGTCTAATGCTGCGCGAGGATGGGCATGTCATGGATGACGGCACGACCGCGCGTTTAGGTGATACACATTTTGTTATGACCACGACGACCGCGGCGGCGGGGCAAGTTATGCGCCATCTGGAATTTGTGACCCAATGTTTGCACCCTGAATGGGACGTTGCATTTTCATCGGTTACGGAACAATGGGCACAGTTTGCAATTGCAGGACCAAAGGCACGTGATCTTTTGGCGCAATTTGTTGATCAAGACATCACAGCAGACAACTGGCCATTTATGGCATGCGGTTATGTGACTTTAGGTGCTGTAAAGGGACGTCTGTTCCGTATTTCTTTCAGTGGCGAAATGGGCTTTGAATTGGCGGTACCGGCACGGTATGGGGACAGTTTGTTCCGCCAACTATGTGCAACAGCTGCTGATATGGGCGGTGGCCCCTATGGTATGGAGGCCTTGAACGTTCTACGCATTGAAAAAGGCTTTATCACCCATTCTGAAATCCATGGACGGGTGACCGCTTATGATATCGGCATGCAAGGAATGATCAGCGCGAAAAAAGACTGTGTCGGAAAAACCATGGCTGCACGTCCAGGCTTGCTAGATCCGGCGCGCGAACGGTTGGTTGGTCTGAAACCTGTGGGTGCCGTTAAAACACTTAGCGCGGGTGGCCGTCTATTCACCCAAGGTGATGATGCGGTGCGGGTCAATGATCAGGGATATATAACATCTGTTGGCTATTCGCCTACACTGGGGCACTTTGTCGGTCTGGCATTCCTGCGGAACGGTCCAGAGCGGTATGGCGAAGTGATCCATATGGTGGACCATTTGCGCGGTATCGAGGCAATGTGCGAAGTTATTCCACCAATTGCGTTTGATCCTGAAGGAGGGCGGATGCGTGCTTGATTTAGTTGCGAAATCGCCCGCTGACGGGCTTGTACCAGTGGCGATTGGTACCATGACCCTTGATGAGGTTGCGCCTTCGGCGATCACGTTTTTAACCGCAGCAAAAGGTCAGGAAGCGGCTTTGTCTGCTGCGTTGAAAACCGCTCATGGCATGGCCTTGCCAGCAGCGCAGCGCGCCACCGGGCGCGACGGTGCGCGTGCAGTGTGGTTCGGGGCCGAGGTAGCTTTGGTCGGTGCAGTGCCCGATCCCAGTTTGTCGGATCATGCGGCAATCGTTGATCAAAGCGATGCGTGGTGCGTTTTGCGTCTGACGGGCGACGATCTAGATGCAGTTCTCGCGCGACTGTGTCCGGTTGATATGCGCGGCAGTGTGTTCAAGCGTGGGTATGTCGTACGATCCCAATTGCAGCATATGAACGTCGTATATCATAAGTTGTCAGAGAACGCAGTTGACATATATGGGTTCCGGTCAATGGCAGCGACATTGGTGCATGACTTAAAGATCGCCATGGAAAGCGTTGAAAGTATAAGCTGGTGCCAGAGATCATTGTGAAAACGGTTGAAATCGATGAGATTGCAATAGATGACCGCGCATGGTCAGCACACGCGACCGTCAAAGTCATGTTTGCCTTTTTGGATCAAGGGTCAGTCTTGCATAGATGTCGTGTTCACGTAAACGCAAAATTCGCCCGATCTGTATCCAAAGCTAGATACATGCTGCGCAGTCGCAATCTGGCTGTGCAAAAGGTAAACGATTACTTTGACGGCAAGGATGTTGTGCATAAAAACGTTTTCGTGAATTGATCCTCTGGACTCTGCGCACGGCACAAACGATATTTAACCCATGAGCCTGCCACCTGGATTCTTGGATGAATTACGAACCCGCGTGACCCTATCCCAAGTGGTCGGGCGAAAAGTCATGTGGGATAAGCGGAAATCTAATCAAGGCAAAGGCGATTTTTGGGCGCCTTGTCCATTCCATCACGAAAAAACTGCGTCTTTTCATGTCGATGATCGCAAAGGCTTTTATTATTGTTTTGGCTGTCATGCAAAAGGTGATGTGATCGGTTTTGTAAAAGACACCGAAAACGTCGGCTTTATGGAAGCGATTGAGCTTTTGGCGCGCGAGGCGGGCATGGCTGTGCCGCGCCCTGATCCAAAATCGCAAGAACGGACTGATAAGCGCGCTGAATTGGCGGCAGTCATGGACGAGGCAGTCAAATTTTTCCGAATGGCGATGAAAACAGGTGTGGCCTCTGATGCACGTTCCTATTTGGATCGACGTGGTTTGGGGCAGGGTGGCCAAGATCAATTTGAAATCGGCTTTGCCCCAAACGATCGCAAAGCTCTGTTTAACGCGCTCACGGGGCGTGGGATTTCGGCACAGCACTTGATTGACGCGGGACTGTGCATCAAGCCCGATGATGGCGGCGAACCTTACGATCGGTTTCGTGGTCGCATTATGTTTCCAATTCGCGATGCACGCGGGCGCTGCATCGCGTTCGGTGGCCGCGCAATGGACCCAAACGCGCGTGCCAAATATCTAAATTCACCAGAAACGCTCTTGTTTGATAAAGGCCGTAGTCTTTATCATCATGGGCCGGCGCGCGCCGCCGTGGGACGTGGCCAGCCATTGATCGTGGCCGAAGGATATATGGATGTTATTGCCCTGGTGCGTGGGGGATTTGAAGGTGCTGTTGCGCCATTAGGGACAGCGATCACCGAACATCAATTGAACCTGATGTGGCAAATTAGCCCTGAACCCATTATCGCGCTGGATGGGGATAAGGCGGGTTTACGTGCTGCCTATCGTTTGATCGATCTCGCCTTGCCCATGTTGCAAACTGGCCGCGCTTTACGCTTTGTACTTATGCCCGAAGGTCAGGACCCAGATGACCTAATCCGGGCAAAGGGGCCACAAGCGGTGCAAGCCGTGTTGGATAACGCAATGCCTTTGGTCGAACTCTTGTGGCAGCGCGAAATCGAGGGGCAAAATTTCGATAGCCCAGATCGTCGCGCCGCTTTGGATAAACGGTTGCGCGAGGCGCTGATGCAGATTGGTGATAAATCGCTTCGATCGCATTATGGTGATGCGATCCGGGATCTACGCTGGGCTCTATTTCGCCCTACACGCACAAGCAAACAAACATGGTCGCCGAAAAAACAAAACCAACGCGCGCATGCCACGACCCGCGCATCGGCATTGGTTCAATCAGATGGTGATATTAGTCGAACATTGCGCGAAGCTGTTATCGTGGCCGTGGTGCTTAAAACGCCGCAGGTGATCGATAAATTCTATGATGACCTGATTATGCTAGAGTTGCAGGATCGCACGTTTGCCGATGTGTTGTCCGTATTGTTAGATGCCCGACCTGCCGATACCCAAGCCGCTGCAGACGGTGTCATCGCAGAATTAAGCCATGACGTTCTTGAAAAACTAATGTCTTCTAGCCATCTATCAATCATTCCCTGTCTTAAAAAACCAGGAAATATCGAACTGGCGTCAATGACTTTGCAAGAAGAATTGGGGAAATTGGCGGCGCAACGCGGATTAACCGCTGAGTTGAATGAAGCGTTCGAAACAGCGAGTGAGGATTTGGACGACACTGTTTTTTGGCGCTTGGGTCAAGCGGCAAATGCCCAGTATCGGGCAGCACAGCCAGACAAAGATGACGTGGGGCAATTTGATATTGGTGCCAACGGTGCGCGAATCAACCGCGACGAACGCAGTAAATTAGACGACCTGATTAAGAACATTCGCTATGATAAGCAAAAAAAATAAGGTTTTGGTAAATAATTCGCAAAGAATCTTTGTTATGTGGGTGTGCGAATCAAAATGACACGTTAATGATTCGTATGTGCGAATCACTCGTCCTGAAATAAGGAGCATGGAATGGCTGCAGCTGAAGAAGACGACCGTAAATCAGACGATCAAGACGGTGAAATTTCCCTTGATATGAGCCAAGCTCAGGTCAAACGGATGATCGCTGAAGCGCGGGAAAAAGGGTATATTACCTATGACCAGCTGAATACCGTTCTGCCGCCTGATCAAGTATCTTCGGAACAAATCGAAGATGTGATGTCCATGCTCTCTGAAATGGGCATCAACATTATCGAAGACGAAGATGTCGACGAAGAGTTGGGCAACACCGATTTGGTCACTACCGGCACCAAAGACATTGCCGTCGCCAGCGCAGAAACCGAAAAGTTGGACCGCACAGATGACCCTGTGCGCATGTATCTGCGCGAAATGGGGTCGGTTGAATTGCTTAGCCGTGAGGGCGAGATTGCGATTGCAAAGCGCATCGAGGCAGGTCGCAATACGATGATCATGGGCCTTTGTGAAAGCCCGCTGACATTCCAGGCAATTACAATCTGGCGCGACGAATTGCTTAGCGAAGACATTCTATTGCGTGATGTGATCGACCTTGAGGCGACGTTCGGAAACCAATTGGGCGACGATGTCGAAGTCGAAAGCGTGCTTGGCGCGGCGGGTGTTTCATCAGCGCAGCCATCGGCCATGAAAAGTGACGAGCCCGAGCTTGACGCCGACGGTAATCCAATTTCCAGTGACGATGATGATGACGATGATGATCAATCGAACATGTCATTGGCGGCGATGGAAACCGCGTTGAAACCAAAAGTATTAGAGATCTTAGAACAAATCGCGCATGATTATGAACGTTTGTCAGAAATGCAGGATATTCGTATTTCAGCGACGCTAAATCATGACGATGACTTTTCGGATGCCCAGGAACAAACTTATCAAGCCTTGCGCGGTGAAATTGTGCAATTGGTTAACGAACTGCATCTGCACAATAACCGTATTGAGGCCTTGATCGACCAGCTTTATGGCATTAACCGCCGGATCATGCAGATTGACAGTGCAATGGTTAAATTGGCCGACCAAGCGCGCATTAACCGGCGGGAATTTATCGACGAATATCGTGGTCATGAATTAGACCCGAATTGGTTGGATCGCATGGCAGAAAAGTCTGGCCGTGGCTGGCAGATGTTTATCGAACGCTCGCGTGAGAGCGCCGAAGAGCTGCGCAATGATATGGCTCAGGTTGGTCAATATGTCGGCTTAGATATCTCTGAATTCCGGCGTATCGTTTCCCAAGTTCAAAAGGGGGAAAAAGAGGCCCGCCAAGCGAAAAAGGAAATGGTCGAGGCGAACCTGCGCTTGGTCATTTCTATTGCCAAAAAATACACCAACCGTGGTCTGCAATTCTTGGATCTGATCCAAGAGGGGAATATCGGTTTGATGAAAGCGGTCGATAAATTTGAATATCGCCGTGGGTACAAATTCTCGACCTATGCGACATGGTGGATCCGTCAGGCGATCACACGGTCCATTGCCGATCAGGCACGGACCATTCGTATCCCTGTGCATATGATCGAAACGATTAACAAATTGGTCCGTACAGGCCGCCAAATGTTGCACGAAATTGGCCGCGAACCCACCCCCGAGGAACTGGCAGAAAAACTGCAAATGCCATTGGAAAAGGTGCGCAAGGTGATGAAAATCGCCAAAGAACCGATTTCATTGGAAACCCCAATTGGGGACGAAGAAGACAGCCAACTGGGCGATTTCATCGAGGACAAGAATGCTATCTTGCCCTTGGACAGCGCAATCCAAGAGAACCTGAAAGAGACCACGACACGGGTACTTTCATCGCTGACCCCACGCGAAGAGCGTGTGTTGCGGATGCGCTTTGGTATCGGGATGAACACAGACCATACTTTGGAAGAGGTTGGTCAACAGTTCAGCGTTACACGTGAACGTATCCGTCAGATCGAAGCGAAAGCGTTGCGTAAACTAAAGCACCCATCAAGGTCGCGGAAATTGCGCAGCTTTTTGGATGAATAATGGTATGACGTTATTGAATAAAAACAGTGGCCTAGGCCGCTGTTTTTGTTTTGGGTCGCGCCCGATTATGGCAGATGGTTTGATCCCGTAACACGAATTATTTTCAAGGCCAAAGACTGGGTTCAGGACGTAAATTTATTATCCCGTGGGAAACCGCGGGGCGCCATACGGCCCGCGCTTGCGCGTTTTGCTGTCCACTCGTCTAAATCCGTTTCGGTTCGGGTGCGTCCCGCCGGGTCAAGCCAGCTAAGGCCATCGGCAAGGTTAAATGTTGTCGCATCAGATAAACCGCCGTCTTTATATTTTTGCAGCCGTACGCCTTTGCCGCGCGCCATTTCAGGCAGCTCTTCGATGGCGAAGATTAATACCTTGCGGTTTTCACCGACCACTGCCACGTGATCGCCATTTACAGGGCGACATACCTTGGCAACTGTATCATCACGAACATTCAGGACTTGTTTGCCGGTACGCGTTTGCGCCACGACATCGTCTTGTGGGACAATAAAACCATCGCCTGCGGATGAGGCCATCAAAAGTTTGCCACCCGCTTGATATTTTAAAATGTCTACGATTTCCGTCTCGTTTGGCAAATCAACCATCAAACGTAAGGGTTCACCCATTCCGCGCCCACCAGGTAAATTGGACGCCATGACTGTATAAAACCGACCGTTATTCCCTAGAACCAATAGCTTGTCTGTGGTTTCCGCATGGAACACAAAGCGCGGGCCATCGCCATCTTTGTACTTTAGCTCGCGGGTCAAATCGATATGGCCCGTCATCGCGCGGATCCAGCCCATTTGGCTGCATACGACGGTTATGGGTTCGCGCTCAATCATTGCCTCGATCGGGACGTCTTCGACCTCGGTTGCTTCGGCAAATATGGTGCGACGTGCGCCGCCGTGATAATCCTTGCCAAATTTTTTGCGCGTTTCGCGCAGCTGTTCAGAAATGCGCGCCCATTGCAGATCTTCGGATGCTAACAAATCAGACAATTCTGCGCGTTCAGCCATCAGCGTGTCGCGCTCCCGCACCAGTTCCATTTCTTCGAGGCGCCGCAAAGATCGCAACCGCATATTTAAAATGGCTTCGGCTTGAACCTCTGTTAGTTCCCCTTCACCCGCCAAATTTGGTCCAGCATAGTCCTTTTCAGAGGTTGCTCGTTTGTGATCAAGGGACCAATCTTCTGCCATCAATGCGGCCTTTGGGTCATCATCATATCGGATGATATCAATCACTCGGTCTAGATTTAGAAAGGCGACAATCAGCCCTTCTAAGACCTCAAGGCGGTGGTCAATCTTTTCAACACGATGTTCGGATCTTCTGTTCAAAACGTCGCGGCGGTGATCAAGAAACGCGCGCAGCACTTCTTTGAGGCTGCAGACCTTAGGGGTTAAGCCATCAATCAAAACGTTCATGTTCATCGAAAACCGAACTTCTAAGTCCGAGTTTTTGAACATCATCCCCATCAACATGTCCGGTTCGACGTTCTTTGTTTTAGGCTCCAAAATCAACCGGATGTCTTCGGCGCTTTCGTCGCGCACATCGCCTAGGATCGGCACTTTTTTAGTTTGGATAACTTCGGCAATTTTTTCGATCAACTTAGATTTTTGTACCTGATAGGGTATCTCTGTGACCACGATTTGCCATTGGCCGCGACCTAAATCCTCGACTTCCCACTTCGCGCGCAATCGGAATGATCCGCGCCCTGTCGCATAAGCGGCACGAATGTTTTCGGGACTTTCGACCAGAACGCCACCAGTTGGAAAATCAGGTCCAGGGACATTATTCAATAGCGTGTCGTCGCGCGCATCCGGTGCTTTGATCAGATGCAAACAGGCGTCGCATAATTCCGCAATATTATGCGGCGGAATATTTGTTGCCATACCAACCGCAATGCCGCTTGACCCATTTGCCAGCAGATTTGGAAATGTTGCTGGTAAGACAACAGGTTCGGTTAAGGTGCCGTCGTAGTTGTCTCGAAAATCGACTGCGTTTTCATTCAACCCCTCTAGCAAAGCTTCTGCAACGGCTGTCATGCGGGCTTCGGTGTATCGGCTGGCGGCTGGGTTGTCGCCGTCAATATTGCCAAAGTTGCCTTGGCCATCGACCAGAGGGTAACGTACGTTAAAATCTTGGGCTAAACGCGCCATCGCATCATATATGGCTGCGTCACCATGCGGATGATAGTTACCCATCACATCGCCACTGATTTTAGCTGATTTTCGAAAGCCGCCGTTTGATGCAAGACGGAGTTCACGCATCGCGTAAAGAATTCGACGATGCACGGGTTTTAGACCGTCGCGTGCGTCGGGCAATGCACGGTGCATAATTGTCGATAACGCATAGGTCAAATAACGATCACCGATCGCACGACGTAAGGTTTCGGATGAAATTAGGCCTGCGTTGGCAGCATCGTTTATATCGCTCATGCTCAATAGATATCCCGAGAATTTGCGCAGGTAAAGCGATCAAGGGGGAAAAAACGATCGCAATTAACTTTGATCCTTATGGTTATTTTTGTATACGGATGGATTAGGGGTGAAACTACGCTTGGGGTAAGGATATGTTCCGTTTGGTTGTTCCATCCTTTATTATTTTGGGGGTGCCCTTTTATTATTTGAGTGGTGGTAAGGATTTCACCCCTCCCGAGGTTAGAAAAAATATAGAAAATCATAGTGTTGTGGTCACACCGCTGCCCAACACAGATACTGAACCAGCCAATGATCGGATCAGCCGCGTCGCGGCGGCTGCGAAACAAGAGTTTGCTAAAAAAGTTATAGAATCGTCTGATGCCGATTTAACGGATCCCACAAACAAACGCTTTCAGCTTTGGAGCGAGGCAGCCCTTTCTGAAGAGCAGCCCATTCAGGTTGCAAGCCTATCAGATCCTGAGTCTTTCGTCGCAGTATCAGAGCATACGGTCGAGCCACAGGGCAAAGATCTCATGTATGTTAATGCTAACCGAGTAAACCTTAGAAATGGTCCGGGGACAAATCACAACGTGCTCGGCAAACTTGAACGCGATACCCAAGTGGAATTGCTCGCCGAAGCGGATGGCAGTTGGGTTAAGTTGCGTGTGATCGAAACCAACCGTGTTGGTTGGATGTCGATTTCGCTGTTACGTGAATAGATCATTGCGATGTATTTTTAGTTTGTGCAATAAACCCCCAAGTCAATTGGGGGAATTGTGGTGAAAACTATCCTTATCACGGGGTGTTCGTCGGGTATCGGCTATGATGCCGCACATGGCTTGCGGGCAAAGGGGTGGCGTGTTTTTGCAACCTGTCGGCGTGACTCTGATGTGGAGCGTCTTAAATCTGAAGGTTTTGAGAGCTATCGGTTGGACTATGCCGATGAAGGCAGCATACACAGTGCGCTCGCCCATGTCCTAGCCGATACAGGTGGCACGCTTGATGCGCTGTACAACAACGGGGCTTTTGCATGCCCTGGTGCAGTTGAGGATCTGCCGCGCGGCGCTCTGCGCGAAATTTTTGAGACAAACCTGTTTGGGTATCACGATCTGACACGACAGGTGATTCCAGTTATGCGGGCGCAGGGACATGGACGTATCATAAATTGTTCATCTGTTTTGGGGTTCACCCCGCTAAAATGGCGTGGAGCCTATAATTCGACGAAATTTGCGCTCGAAGGCTTGACCCAAACACTTAGATTGGAAATGCGCGGAACTGGAATCGACGTTATTTTGATCGAACCAGGCCCAATTACATCGGACATCCGCGTTAAGTCTATCCCCCAGTTTGAGCGTTGGATTGATTGGGAAAACTCTCCGCGTGCAGAAGCGTATCGCACAGTGTTGCGGGATCGTTTGTACAAAAGCAGTGGCCCCGACAGATTTGAATTACCGGCCTCTGCGGTCACCAAAAAACTAATACACGCACTAGAGAGCCCGATGCCAAAACTTCATTATTATGTCACGACACCGACCTATGTTATGGCCGCGCTAAAGCGAATTTTACCTGTTCGCGCGTGGGAATGGTTGATTTCCAAGGTATAATGGTGGCAAATCCGCACAGCCTGTGCGTCCTTGGTCGCAATTTGGATAAAAAAGTTTAACACTCACGCAAATCACGTCTGAAAGGTCTGAAATATGTTCGGTGATCCGTTGTTCGTTGTTGTTGTTTTGGCCATGGCAGCTGTGGCTGTTATTCTCTTGATTGGGATAGGCGGGTTTGGAAAGGGTGGCGATTTCAATCGCAAACATGCAAATAAAGTTATGAGAATGCGCATCGTTGCCCAATTTGTTGCTGTGATGTTGATTTTGCTGTTTGTCTTTCTGCGGGGAGAGGGCTGAAAATGGTTGTTCTGAATAAAATATACACCAAAACAGGTGATAAAGGCGAAACCTCTTTGGGGAACGGAACACGCGTTGCAAAACATTCACTGCGTGTAACAGCCTATGGAACCACGGATGAATTGAATTCCTTTGTGGGATTAGCCCGTTTGTCTGCATCTGATATCTTTGATCCGATGCTTGCGCGAATTCAGCACGAGCTATTTGATATTGGGGCAGATCTTTGTCGCCCTGAAATGCACAAAGATGATGAATTGCCCTATACGCCTCTGCGTATGATTCAATCGCAGGTCGACCGTCTTGAATCCGAGATTGACGACATGAATGCGAAACTTAGTCCGTTGCGCAGTTTTATTCTGCCCGGTGGGTCCGAGCTTGCGACCAAATTGCACTTGTGCCGCACGATTTCTCGGCGCGCAGAACGGGTTGCAACAGAATTGTCAGAACATGAGGATATTAACCCGATCGC
Source organism: Paracoccaceae bacterium (assembly GCA_009920815.1). Classification (GTDB taxonomy): domain Bacteria; phylum Pseudomonadota; class Alphaproteobacteria; order Rhodobacterales; family Rhodobacteraceae; genus CAJXSD01. Next base: position 5,120 of record RFZH01000005.1, on the reverse strand, counting down.
TGTGCGCTATTTAAACCGATTGTCCGATTGGTTTTTTGTAGCGGCGCGCATTGCAAATAACGACGGCAAAGATGACGTTCTTTGGGTGCCAGGTTCAACCCGTTAAGTCCTTTCATTCAAATCACTAGGGTTGTTTTGTTATTCGCTGCTATGATTTTGTCGCAATAAAAATGCGTAACGCGGCGTAGTTTAGCGCTAACGTGACGATTTTGCCCTGTTTCGTCGCAAAACAACCTATTACAACGTTGGAAAGTTTAAGAGTCGCGCTGCGACATAGTTCAAGGAGAGCATAGCCGATGAAGGTGTTAGTACCTGTCAAGCGTGTGATCGATTACAACGTGAAAGTGCGCGTAAAAGCGGACGGCACGGGTGTCGATCTCGCCAATGTAAAAATGTCAATGAACCCCTTTGACGAAATCGCAGTTGAAGAAGCGATCCGTTTGAAAGAAGCAGGAAAAGCCGAAGAAATCATTGTGGTTTCTGTTGGTGTCGAAAAAGCGCAAGAAACCTTGCGCACCGCTTTGGCGATGGGTGCTGATCGTGCGATTCTGGTCACCGCGACCGATGACGTTCACAATGACATCGAACCTTTGGCGGTTGCTAAAATCCTAAAGGCGATTTGTGACCAAGAACAACCAGGTTTGGTTATCTGTGGTAAACAAGCGATTGATAACGACATGAACGCGACTGGCCAAATGCTGTCCGCGCTTTTGGGTTGGTCTCAGGCGACATTTGCATCAGAGCTAGGCATTGAGGGCGACACAGCAACCGTTACCCGTGAAGTTGACGGTGGCCTGCAAACGATCAAGGTCAAAATGCCAGCGGTTGTTACGGCGGACCTGCGGTTGAACGAACCGCGTTATGCGTCATTGCCAAACATCATGAAGGCAAAGAAAAAACCGTTGGACATCAAGACAGCGGCAGATTTGGGCGTTGATGTGACCCCGCGTCTGAGCATCGTGAAAACAGGAGAGCCAGCCGAACGTGCCGCAGGTATCAAAGTTGGTTCAGTAGACGAGTTGATCGTAAAACTAAAAGAAGCGGGGGCTGTATAATGGCGGTTCTAGTATTAGCGGAAATAAATGGCGCAGAGTTGGCGATTGATGCGACAGCAAAAGCTGTAACAGCTGCCAAATCTTTGGGCGATGTCACCGTGCTTTGTGCATCATCTGGATGCGGTGGCGCAGCTGCCGCGGCTGCAAAGCTGGATGGGGTTTCAAAAGTTTTATGTGCGGATGACGCTGCGTATGGCAACGGGTTGGCAGAGCCAGTCGCCGACTTGATCGTGTCATTGGCCGGCGGATATGAACACATCGTGGCTGCGGCGACAAACAATGCGAAAAACATTTTGCCACGCGTTGCTGCGTTGTTGGATGTTATGGTGATCACAGATGTGACAGCGGTTGTTAGTGGCGACACTTTTGAACGTCCGATCTATGCGGGTAACGCAATTCAAACGGTTCAGTCCTCTGACGCAAAAAAAGTAATTTCGTTCCGTACTGCCAATTTTGATGCTGCAGGCGAAGGTGGTTCAGCGTCTGTTGAAAACATTGCCGCTGCAGGCAATGCGGGACTGTCTGAATGGGTTGAGGATAAGGTTGCGTCTTCTGACCGTCCAGAGCTGACATCTGCGGGCATCGTTGTGTCCGGCGGTCGCGGCGTTGGTTCTGAAGAAAGCTTTGCGATTATCGAAGGGCTTGCCGACAAACTGGGCGCCGCTGTTGGGGCGTCCCGTGCGGCTGTTGACAGTGGGTATGCCCCGAACGATTGGCAAGTTGGTCAAACCGGTAAAGTTGTGGCGCCTGACCTTTATATCGCTGCGGGTATTTCCGGTGCTATTCAGCATTTGGCAGGTATGAAAGATTCAAAAATTATCGTCGCAATCAACAAAGACGAAGAAGCGCCAATTTTCCAAGTCGCTGATTTCGGTTTGGTGGCAGACTTGTTCGACGCCGTGCCCGAGTTGACTGAAAAACTTGGGTAACGCTATTCGCAATATACACGTTATTCAAAAGCCCCGCAGATGCGGGGCTTTGTTTTATGAGATATTACTTTTAATTTTGGATATTTTCAGACAGAAAATGTGCCTAGGTTTTCGCAAAAAACCGACGTGCTATCCTCAATGCCCTTGGTGATCAATAAACTGGAGTTCGTAGCTTGAGCAGCTTTTGTATTCATGGGGCGCAGGTTTTGTTTGGCCAAAACCTGCAAGAAACCGATTTGAACGTGCACCAGGGTAAGGTCGTTGGCGAAAGGGTGGGACATGTTTTAGACGGGCGTGGTTATTTGGTTTTGCCCGGGATCGTCGATTTGCACGGCGATGGTTTTGAACATCATCTGGCACCAAGAAAAGGCGCCATCAAAGATTTGGATGGTGGGTTAGTCGCAGCGCATTCTGAAATCGCGGCGAATGGAATTACAACTGCGGTGATGGCACAATTCTATAGTTGGGAAGGCGGCATGCGCGGTGCAGAGTTCGCCAAGCAGGTCTTTGAATGTTTAGCGAAAACTTCGCATCATTTTGGCACTGATCTGATTCCTCAGCTTAGGTTTGAATATCTTATGCGTGACCAGTGGGACGAGGTTTTGCAATTGGTCGAACGCTTTTCGATTCCATATTTTGCATTCAATGACCACGTGCCGCATGATGCATTGGCCAAGGGAAAAAAACCGCCGCGATTAACGGGACAAGCGTTAAAGGCCAAACGCAGTCCTGAGGTGCATTGGGCATTGTTGCAAACGCTTCATGATGGGAAAGAAAATGTGTGGGATGCTCTGGGGGCATTTGCGAACGCGTTGAAAAAGTTAGGTGTAAAAATGGCCAGCCATGATGACCGCGATGCATCAGCGCGACGCGCTTGGTCTGATTTAGGGGTCGCAATATGCGAGTTTCCCGAAACAATTGAAGCGGCGTATGAGGCGCAGGCAAAAGGCGAACCCGTTATAATGGGTGCGCCGAACGTACTGCGCGGAGCGTCGCACAAAGGGAATGTATCTGCATTGGATTTGGTCGAGCAGGGGTTATGCACTGCTTTGGCATCTGATTATCACTATCCGTCTTTGGCGCGTGCGGCATTTTTGATTGCCGATCGTATTGGTTTAGCAGCAGCTTGGGATTTGGTTGCCCTTGGTCCTGCAACGATTCTGGGGTTATCCGATCGTGGCATTTTGGAACCAGGCAAAAGGGCTGATTTCATGATTGTGACAAAAGATACACGCCGAATTGAAGGGGTATTTGCGTCCGGTAGGCCCACGTTTTTGACAGGTATTCTGGCAGAGCGTTTTATAAGCGCTAGGAACGCGGTTTCGCTCGCAGTGTAGGGTCGGCTGTGCGTGGGTCTTCTGGCCAAGGGTGTTTGGGATAACGACCGCGCATATCTTTTCGGACATCGCTATAGCTGTTTTCCCAAAATCCGACCAAGTCGGTCGTGGTCTGGACCGCGCGACCTGCCGGCGATAAAAGCGTGATGCGTAATGGTGTTGCGCCCACGACTGGGTGCGTGGTTTGCCCGAACATTTCCTGTAGTCTCAATTCAATTGATGGGTATTCCCCATCGTAATCGATCGGGATTTTACGATCCAAAGGTGTTCTAAAATAGGCGGGAGCCAAGTGATCAAGTTTTTGTTGTTCATCCCATGTCAAGATTGCCCGTAATGCATCCAAACAATTAAATTTTTTCCAGCCCTCTTTTGATGTGACGCCCTTGAGGTATGGTAAAAGCCATGTGTCAAGTGATGCCATCAAAGTGTCGTCTGACAGGTCTGGCATTTGGTCAGAGACAAGCCGCACGCGTGACAGAAATCTTGCTTCTGCAGGGGACCAGCCAAAGCCAATCTCGCGAATACCATCAATCATCGCTTTGGCAATGACGTCCTCGGGCGCGTCTTTCCAAAGCTGGTCAGACAAGATGATGTTCCCCAATTTTTCTTGCACCCGTGCAAGAACACGCTGATCCCGTTTTGACCAGTTACATATTTTATGCCGGATCAGGTCGGTTTCAAAAGTGTCTCGTATCTCAGATTCGGTGATTTCAATGGCTTGGCGTATCTTAGCTTCGCGTGGGTTTCCATCCAGCTCAATCGCGACGATGTAAGACGCGTTTGCCAAAGGGTCTGCAGTGTTCATCACCGCACCCTTGCCGCCAGAAAGGACAAATCGGGCCTCATCGCCTTTGCGCCTTTTCCCGATCCTGTCTGGAAAAGCGTGTGCAATCAGCTGTGCAATCGACATGTCAGATGCTTTCGAAAACCGTGCTTCCAACCGTTTCACGTCATTTTTGACCCGCGACAACGTCGCGTGATTGATGTTTTGTCTGGAATCCTTTGGCTTTTGTAGGGCTTCTAGTCGATGCTTAAAGTCTACCGTGGCGCCGCGTGACAGCACGTCGCGTTCTGACAAAAGTGCGGCGGGGCCTGCCGCGGTTCGTCCGCCGCATGCTAACATATGTGCCAATCTCGGATGTACCGGGGTCCCGACCAAAATCTTACCGTGTGCTGTGATATGGCCGGACCTGTCCAGCGCTTTGAGCATTTGCAACAACGAAATGGCCTCTGAATAAAGGGCATCATTTGGGGGTGTTAGAAAGGCCATGTCATTCACGTCGCCCCCCCAATTTGCAATCTCTAACGCAAGCGGGGCAAGGTCAGCAGTTTCAATTTCTGCCGGCGCAAATGCGGGCATCATGCCTTCTTCGGATTTGGCCCATAATTTGTAACATATGCCCGATTGTACACGCCCCGCGCGTCCCATGCGTTGTTCTGCTTCGGCTTTTGACGCGCGTTCGGTGACAAGACGTGACATGCCTGTTGCGGGCGAAAATCGCGACCTGCGCGCCAATCCTCCATCTATCACAACGGTGATGTCCGGCAGCGTTAGCGACGTTTCAGCGATTGCCGTTGCAAGAACAATTTTTCGTCCCTTTTGTAGGGGTGATAAAACGCGTTGTTGTGCCGTGAACTCCATTGTTCCAAACAACGGCATCACTATGCAATCCTGCGGTATCCGTGTGGAAAGCGCCATTTCTATGCGACGTATTTCGCCCTCTCCGGGGCAAAAGGCAAGAATGCCCCCCTGTGTTTCGTTGCAGGCCGTCAAAATGCGGTCAACCATCGCTGTTTCA
>RFZH01000399.1 GCA_009920815.1 Paracoccaceae bacterium | reverse complement strand
CGGCGCATCATTGTAGACCCTGATGCCGCAAAACTGGGCTTTGCATGGCACCAAGAAGCGAATGGCAAAATCTGGTGGACCTTGATCACCGGCACCTAGGGCCCGCACAGCAGGCCATTAGGGGTTAATCGTTACCGGCGTGCCATTGCGCACCATGGCGTAGATTTCCTCGATATGGCGGTTGGGCACGGCAATGCAACCTGCGGTCCAGTCGCGCCCACCTTTGCGGTTTTTCCATGGGCGGCCGTGGATAAATATATCGCCCCCCGGGCTGCGCCCACGCGCCTGCGCATAGGCCCGATCGCGGCCATTTGGGTAAGAAATGCCCAAAGATAAATGAAATTCGCTATTGGGATTGCGCCGGTTGATCACATAGGTGCCTTCGGGGGTTTTGCCATCACCTTCGAATTGCTTGTGGCCTTCGGGCGCAAAGCCAAGGCCAATATCGTAGCTGCGCAAAACCTGATCTTCGTGCATCAGGTACATTTTACGCGCCCCCTTATTCACCACAACCCATGTAACCGCAGGCTCGTCATAGCTGCGAAACTTGCTGGCGCAGCCCGCAAGAGAAAAAACCGTCGCCAATATCAGAATTACCCGCAGCATCCTACAACCTGCCTGTTAGTTTGGCGCAGCCCTACACCAATTTTGCCCAGCGCCATAGACCCTGCGCCATATGGTTACATTTGCGTGATCAGTCGCGGTGCAAACAGGCAACCAATTCAACATGCGTCGACCATCGAAACTGGTCGATCACCTGCACCGGGCCCAAGCGCCACCCTGCATCCAGCAACAGCTTTGCATCCCGGGCAAAGGTGACAGGGTTGCAGGACACAAAAGCAATTTTACCAATCGGGGCAAGGGCCAGCTGCGCAACCTGTGCCTGTGCCCCGGCGCGGGGCGGGTCGATCACCACGGCATCAACGCCGCGCAATTCATCCGGCATCAGGGGGCGGCGAAACAGATCGCGGGCCTCGGTGGTGATACGTTTCAACCCCGGCGTTTCGCGCCAGGCCCGG
>RFZH01000398.1 GCA_009920815.1 Paracoccaceae bacterium | reverse complement strand
CACTAAATAATGCAAATGTGAAGATGTTTGTATCTGGAATGTCCGCAAAAGCACGTGGTTACACCGATACTCTTTTGGAAGGGTTTAACGCAAGTTTTGCAATGCCTGATAAGCTGCTTGAACGCTCTTTAGAGGCAGATATCGTTCTATGCTACTAAACGAACTTTATAGGATTTGTCCGATCGTACTTTGATCTTTCTTTTAGGTGAATTTGTAAAATTGTTTTAGCGTCGTTGTTTGTGGCGAATGTTGTGTGGTCAGCTTCTCGATAATTCTTGATTGGTCAAACACATTCATTTTTGTTTTCGAGAGATATTGGGATCGTCAACCCAGTTAGCGGCTCAATGAATAGCTCAATTTCAGGCTCCATTTCTGCGCTCTCCTGCGTTTTTTCATGCCAATCATCACTTTCATACTGGGGTAGATTTCTAAACCAAAGCGTTTGATCGTCTGGTCTGTTAACATTCATCTAAACCTCACTAACTATCTAAACAAAAAGCGGGAGAGACGCTTTGGTAATCACGGATCGTGTCTCTCCGAGTACAAAGGACGCCCATCATTTGTGAGGAAAGGCATCCCAATTTGCGCCCGAAAGTAGGCCGTACGAAACCCATAGTTAGATAAATTCAGGAGACTAAGAAGTACACTTTCTGTACTGGATGTGCCTATTTTAGCTGTTAGGCTCAACTTAATAGCTAATTAAGAGGAGCCAAAATGAGTAATCTTTATGCAAAAAACTTTTCAAATGCGGATGAAATAAAAACACCCCCAAAGGCGCGTGTTGAAGTCGTGAAATTGAACAATATAAACGCTTCAAAACTGGTTTTAGAACCAGGATGGAAGTGGTCAACATGCATCAAGCCAACTGTCGGTGGCGATAGTTGTCAAGCTGGCCATGTCGGTGTCGTGATTTCTGGTAGCATGACAGTGAAACATGATGATGGTTCCGAGATTACCGTTGGTGCAGGCGATGCCTACTACTTCGCTCCAGGCCACGATGGATGGGTTAACGGTGATGA
>RFZH01000397.1 GCA_009920815.1 Paracoccaceae bacterium | reverse complement strand
GGATTTGAGGTCGCCATTGTTGGGGCGCCAAACGTCGGAAAATCTACGCTTTTAAATTATTTAGCAGGCCGTAAGGCCGCGCTAACATCCGAGATAGCGGGAACAACAAGGGATGTGATCGAGGTCCGCATGGATTTGTCAGGCTTGCCGGTTACCCTCTTAGATACGGCGGGTGTTCGAGATACGGATGATTTTGTCGAAGGTCTAGGTATTGAATTGGCTTTGGAGCGCGCTAACTCAGCTGATGTTATTATTGTCCTTACTGATGATGGCGCGATTCCGTCAGGCATCAATAATGATGACAACGTTCTTATTTTTAAGCCCAAATGTGATGATGGCAAAGAAATTCGTGGTTTGTCCGGTGTCACCGGGGCGGGTGTTGACAGGTTGATATCCGAAGTGACCGAGCGGCTTTCAAGCAAATCCTCGAATGTAGGTATAGCGACCCGTGAACGCCACAGGGTTTCGATGGCCCAAGCTAAGTCGTATATTGACGCAGCGATGTTAATTCTAGAGCTGGGTTCTGATCACTATGAAATTTGCGTTGCAGAAATTCGTTCGGCTATTTCGTCTTTGGATGGTCTCATGGGTCGAATCGATGTAGAATCAGTATTGGATGAGATCTTTTCGAGTTTTTGCTTAGGGAAATAGGGAGTGTTTCACGTGAAACATTTTGATGTGATTGTAGTTGGTGGTGGGCATGCGGGCTGTGAGGCGGCCGCCGCCTCTGCGCGGGCTGGTGCGACGACTGCACTTGTAACACTCTCCGATCAAGATCTTGGTGTAATGTCTTGCAATCCTGCGATTGGTGGCCTTGGCAAGGGCCACTTGGTCCGTGAAATAGACGCCTTAGATGGTATAATGGCACGGGCCGCTGATGAGGCGGGTATCCAATTTCGTCTTTTGAATCGGCGCAAGGGGCCTGCTGTACGGGGACCACGCGCACAGGCAGATCGCAATCTGTATAAGTCGGCGATCAAAAAACAAATATCTCATCAGGATCGTTTGAATGTCGTGGTG
>RFZH01000396.1 GCA_009920815.1 Paracoccaceae bacterium | reverse complement strand
CGATTTGGTAAAAGAGCAAAGCAAGTGAGGATAGATGGATATATTTAAATCAGGGTCTCGGCCAACTAAAAGAGCGTCATCTGATTATTTCATGGGTACAGTTTGGCAAGACCCAATTGTTGAAGCTCCTGCGCCAGCGCAAGTCCGCGCAATTAGGGTAACGTTTGAACCTGCAGCCCGAACAGCGTGGCATACCCATCCACTTGGACAGACGCTGTACGTACTTAGCGGCACAGGCTTGGTTGGCCTAAGGGGGCAGGCGCCACGGGTCATCAATGCGGGTGATACAGTTTGGATACCGCCCCATGAAGAACACTGGCATGGAGCCACCGCCAACAATTCGATGTGTCACCTTGCCATTCAGGAAAGCCACGAAGGACGTGTGGCCGAGTGGTTAGAGCATGTTTCAGATGAGGACTACACGCTGCCCGATATTACTGCCGACAAGGTTTATGGATCATTGTTCAAATAGTGCTGCCGATCGCAAATCTTGCGACGCACCACACAACACAAACGCGTTTCTTGGCATTCCTAAATTTGCTAGGTTGGCGGCAAGTCAGATGAGAGAGTAGTTATGAGAATATTATTTACAGGTGGATCAGGTAAAGCCGGCAGACACAGCATCGACTATCTATTAGAGCGAGGGCACTCCATTCTTAATGTAGATAAGGTGCATCTGGACAACCCCAAGGTCTTAACCCGATTTGCAGATATTGCTGATGCGGGGCAAGTTTATGACGTAATGCACAGTTATGCAAATTATGACGAACTTAATGCAGGAACTGGGGTTCCTGCGTTTGACGCGGTTGTGCACTTTGCTGCAATTCCACGCTTGCTTATGACAAGCGATAATGAATGTTTTAGGATCAACACCCTAGGCACATATAATGTTATTGATGCTGCAATAAAAATGGGTGTCAAGAAAGTCATTTTTGCGTCTTCGGAAACTACGTACGGAATTTGTTTTGCCGATGGCGAGGTGAAACCTGAATATCTCCCTATCGATGAAGACCATCCAAC
>RFZH01000395.1 GCA_009920815.1 Paracoccaceae bacterium | reverse complement strand
CACACAGGACCCTATAGATTTTGCACCGATTACTTACCACGAGTCTTTGGCTGCTGCTCAGGCAGGCACGCCATTTATCGCCACACCAGAGGCTTATGTGAGTGGTCCCACCACCATATGGGTGCGCCTAGAGAGTCTAGAGACCGAGTGTTACCGCTTAACCCCATTTGCTATTGAGGTAGGGGTCTTCCCAAGTATAGGAACAGCGAGCGATTTATTCTTATGCGACGATGAGATCGGGGGCAGTACACTGTTTGACGGCTTATCGACCTTTGATCTGACCCAGAACACGGCGGCACTGATCGCCGGTGATCCGACCTATTCGGTGTCTTATTACGCCAGCGCACAGGATCAGATCGATGATAACCCAATAGCCACCCCAGAGGCTTATCAAAACGTAGTGAGCCCAGTACAGGAGATTTTTGTTACGGTCTTTGGCGCCGATGGCTGTCCTGCCGTAGCGAGCTTTTTCATTACGGTTCACCCTAACCCAGAGCTGGTGCAACCGGCCCCTTATGTGATCTGTGACCCAGACAGCGATGGTTTTGCCGAGTTTGACTTAGCGTTACTAGATTTAGAGCTCACCGGGGGTAACCCGGCTTATGTGGTGAGCTACCACGGCACCCAGGCCAACGCCCTATCAGGAGACTTGGCTTTAGGGATTCCATATACTAACGACACCCAGTACAGCGACAGCGTATGGGCTAGAGTAGAGGACACCACCACAGGCTGCTACAGTGTGATAGAGATCCTACTAGAGGTCCGCGATCTGCCTGCCGCCACCCAGCCTGAGGAGCCGCTTCGTTTGTGCGATGATGCTTTAGCGGATGGGTTTACGGTATTTGATTTAACGGTTGTTGAGTCAGAGGTTTTGGGCTCTTTGGATCCACTGGAGTATGATCTTTATTACTATGAGTTAGAGAGCGATGCGATTGCCGCGGGTGATTTAGCCTTGACGGCTCCTGACTATAGTTTGTCTATTGCCAACCCTGGGGCTTATCAGAACACCACCAACCCTCA
>RFZH01000394.1 GCA_009920815.1 Paracoccaceae bacterium | reverse complement strand
GTTTTGATTTTGGACGAACCGACAGCGGCGTTGGGCGTCAAACAGGCCGCCCACGTTTTGCGCATTGTTAACGAAGCGAAACGCCGCGGCTTGGCCGTGATCTTTATCACGCACCAAGTCATGCACGCGATGGCGGTTGGGGATCACTTTGCGGTTTTGATCCGTGGCGCGATTGCCGCCGATTTCCGCAAAGGTGAAAAAACCCGCGAAGAGATCGCGGACCTGATGGCGGGTGGTGAATCCATGGCCGAACTAGAAGCAAACATTGACGGGGCAGCCTAAACGCGTATTCCGTTGGATGTATCGACAAACTGGGGCAAATCTCCCCGCCCCAAACACCTTGGCGATCGGAACACGAAGATGTGCACCTTTCCGATGGTCTTGTTGTCGAAAACACCATCGAATGCCCAAAACATTCGTCCATTTTCAACATGGAAAACGGCGAAGTCGAAACACCGCCCGCCTGTGAAAACCTACATACCTACCCAACAAAGGTCGACGCCGACCGCGTATTTGTGGATATCTGATCATGGCGTTCCAATTGGCGGCGTGTGCCGAAATGTTATGGCAAGATAAACCCATCGCATGGCGCGCGGCGCGGTTGCATGAAATGGGGTTCGGCGTTGGGCTGTGGAATTGGCCCGCGTGGGATTTGGACGCGTTGGAAAAAACGGGTGCCAATTTCACCATCATGAATGGCTATCTGGTTGGGCGTCTCGCCGATGACGAGGGGGCGGACATGTTGATACAGTCTGCCCGCGAATCGGCGCAGGTGGGTAAACGTTTGGGCGTGGATCGACTTAATCTGCATGGCACGGGCTTGGGTGACCAAGGCTTGCCCATTCAACAGCTGGCGCATGTTGCGCCGGGCATGTGGCTAAAGGCCCGCGATACCCTGCATCGCATTTGTGATCTGGCCGAAGAAGAGGGCGTTCAGTTCACCTTGGAAAACCTAAACCTACGTGAGCATCCCGGCTGCCCGTTCAACTCGACCACGGATGTGTTGAACCTTGTATCAACCGTTGATCGG
>RFZH01000393.1 GCA_009920815.1 Paracoccaceae bacterium | reverse complement strand
TGCCGAGATAGTGGCGCGTATAGGGGGAGTCGGAAGGATTGTCAACATCCCTGCCCCGTATATATATACAACCACATTCGTACCCGCATGCTATAGCGGCATTGGCTTTGATTTGTCAAAGTGATAAATCGAGAAAAACAAAGGATATGTGATGCAAGTTATTGGGCTCTGTCGGTTTTCCTATCCTGCTGCAGGTGGATTTCAACGTATTCATGAAACAAGCGAAGAGCGCCGCGCCTATTTGTACGCGGATGCGCGCCTAACGCTTCGGTTTCGCCTGTTTGAATCATTCTGTTTGCCGTCGATTGCCAACCAAACCGATACCGATTTCACCTTTATTATTCTGATCGGCACAGACCTGCCCCTGTGGGCAAAAGAGCGGTTACATACCCTAACACGCCCCTACCCTTGGATTCAGATCGTGGCAAAGCCAACACAGCGGCATCGTGACATCACAGCCGAGGTCATAAATGAGGCGATCACACAAAAGGGTCAGCCCGCGCTTCAATTCCGCTTGGATGACGATGATGCGGTGAATGTTGAATTCGTGGAGCTTGCAAAAGCGAATGCCGCAGCTCTCGCGCCTGCGATGTCTGAGGTCCCAAGTTTTGCAATCGACTATTGTACGGGATTTTCAGCGACAATCCATTCGGACGGCCTGCATATTGAACCCGTCACGCAAACGCTCTGGACGCCTGCGCTCGCCGCAGTTTTTAAACGTTCCGGCGATCGCACAATCATGAATTTTGGTCATCACAAGCTTTTTAAATCTATGCCTGTAGTATCCTATTGCAACAGAACCATGTTTATCCGGTCTTTTCATACCGACAACGATTCCGTTCGTGACACTCGTAATATCGTCACGACGGCGGCACTCGACGATGACATGGCATCAGTGATGAAAGACACCTTTGGAATTGATCATGATCGGATCAAGCAGATTTGGTCTGACGCTTATTCCATCGTTCCCGAAGCATAGTGTATATCCCTGATCCCACGATCAAGATCGCGCCAACGAATGTCAAAACCTGAGGCCAATCACCAAACA
>RFZH01000392.1 GCA_009920815.1 Paracoccaceae bacterium | reverse complement strand
GTGGCGTGAGTTCAATAGCCGACCTGATCGCGCTGCGCGATTGCGGTGCGTCATTGAATGGAGCGATTTCAGGGCGCGCATTGTATGATGGGGCAATTGACCTAAAACAAGCGCTTGAGGTTTTAAATGCTTAAAACACGTCTCATCCCCTGTCTTGACGTCGCGGATGGGCGTGTCGTTAAGGGCGTAAATTTTGTGGGCCTTCGGGATGCAGGTGATCCTGTTGAGGCTGCCGCGCGCTACGATGCAGCGGGCGCTGACGAAATTTGTTTTCTGGACATTCATGCCACGCATGAAAATCGTGGGACGATGTTTGACATGGTGCGCCGCACGGCTGAACAATGTTTTATCCCCTTAACTGTCGGCGGCGGTGTCCGAACCGTGGATGATGTCCGCGCACTTTTGCTGGCGGGGGCAGACAAAGTATCGTTTAACTCGGCCGCGGTGGCAAACCCAGACGTCGTTGCCCAAGCTGCTGATCACTTTGGATCGCAGTGTATTGTGTGTGCAATCGACGCAAAGACGGTTGCGCCCGGAAAATGGGAACTGTTTACCCATGGCGGGCGCAAGCCCACAGGCATCGACGCAGTCGAATTCGCCACCATGATTGCCGCAAAAGGCGCAGGCGAAATTCTTTTGACGTCGATGGACAAAGACGGTACCAAATCAGGTTTTAATTTACCGATGACACGGGCAATTTCCGACGCTGTGGCCATTCCCGTCATTGCATCAGGTGGCGTTGGAAACCTTGACCACCTCGTCGAAGGCGTCACCAAAGGCGGCGCATCGGCTGTCTTGGCCGCGTCAATCTTTCACTTTGGTGAATACACAGTTGGCGAAGCCAAGGCACATATGCAGGCCGCCGGCATACCGATGAGGATGTGAAGATATGACACTGGACGACCTTTTTCAAACGATCGAAACACGCGCCAATGCAGACCCAGACAGCAGCTGGACCGCCAAATTATTGGCAAAAGGCCCCGAAAAATGCGCGGAAAAATTTGGTGAAGAAGCCGTAGAAGCCATCATCGAAGCCATCAAGAACGATCG
>RFZH01000391.1 GCA_009920815.1 Paracoccaceae bacterium | reverse complement strand
GTTCTGGATTACTTGGTATGCAATATGAACCAAACCCTAACATTGAACCATCTTTGATTGAAAAACCGATATCTATATTGCGTGTGTTTGGCGTAATTACGACAGGCTTTGTGAACGTTTGCACGCCCCACAAACGTGTCGCTTGGCTTGTCGGAAACTATATTAGCACATGCTCTTTGGATCTTACGGATTGCGTCAACAGGAACGGGAAGACGCTTACTCACACCCGCCGTTCGGTCGTGGTAGATCCCTTGGAAAGGGTTCCTGAGATCCAAGCCCAATTCAGATGAGGTAAAATTAAAGACCGCTGAGATAGAGTTGAAGACACGAGAGACACTTGACCCTACCAAGCCCCGCTTCACCAGAAAGTCCCTAAACGCCAAACCATCCGCTCTCGTGTATTTGTGCAAATGCTTGAGACCCGCAGTATCGATGAGATACCCGCAAGCTCGCTCTGCGGCCATTCGAAAGGTTTTGCCTTTTCCGGCACCTTTTTGCTTCAAATAGATATCCAACGCCTCATTCAGGGAAACACTGGAGGCCACAGGCGGCCCCACGCGTGACACAGGCACAGAGTTTACCACAGCCTGCCTGAGGCGGTGCTTGCCGGGCATATCAGCATTCATCAAGCGCATCTGCGCCCAGTATGCATCAAGCTTAGACGCCAGCAGTGCCGCACGGGATCGCGCTTCTGACGGCTGCTTGGTTCTCAAAGACTGAACAATGCGACGGGAATCGTAATGCTGAAGGAGGTCATCTGGCACTCTACGAGAGAAGTAAAAATAGCCTTCACGGTTGTATGTATAACGGACTCTTTTGGTCTGCATTTTGGTCAACACCCAGACAACACCCAAGCGGGCATCTTGAAGATTACGTAATGTTATCTGATGGTTGCCGCATGATCTTCGCGCGGATCATACAGGGGTGTGGCGCACCCAAGAGGATTCGAACCTCTGACCTCTGCCTTCGGAGGGCAGCGCTCTATCCAGCTGAGCTATGGGTGCCTGTGGTTTCTATAGCTTGTGCAAAACCCAGTCGCAATCATAAAAACGCATTAAGCCAACAGCTCATATGCTAATT
>RFZH01000040.1 GCA_009920815.1 Paracoccaceae bacterium | reverse complement strand
ATTGTTCAAATAATCCGCTTTACATCTTTAATTTGACCGCCTTACCAGTCTGATCTGTTTCATGAATAACTTAGGCTGAGCATAAAATCATACCACTTGGACGTTGAAGCATATAAAGTCACTGCGATGTGCGTGGTGAAAAATAACAAAATTTGAATACTGCTCGCAATAATTATGATAATATTACCCAAATGGGGTACATTTCTTGAGTGGACATAACCATAACAGTTAACAATTTTGTGTATAATAATTTCTGGCCAAGAAATTTCCGAAAATCGGGCCCAATCCAACTGCTGGCCAAGATTTTTTGATACGATTCTCCAAGAATAGAATCGCTGTTTGGTTTTTATCCGCTTATTTTTCTGTCTTATTTTGGGCTGCGTTTGGCCAAAATGCGCTGAAGCGTCCGGCGGTGCATGTTCAACCGCCGCGCAGTTTCAGACACGTTGCGGTCGCATAGTTCATACACCCGCTGAATATGTTCCCAACGTACGCGGTCAGCGCTCATTGGATTTTCTGGCGGGGGTGGCAGATCTTCGCCCGTGGCCAAAAGTGCATTCGTAATATCTGCTGCATCCGCAGGTTTTGAAAGATAATCAGTCGCGCCAATCTTAACCGCCGCAACAGCGGTCGCAATTGCGCCATAGCCCGTTAAGACGACGATGCGGCTGTCTGGGCGTTTATTGCGCAGCACTTCGACAACTTCTAATCCGTTGCCATCCTCTAACCGCAGATCCACAACGGCAAATGCGGGGGGACGCGCTGTTGAAATTGCGCGACCAGCCGCAACAGAACCAGCTGTCTCGACATCAAAGCCACGTTTTTCCATTGCTTTGGCAAGGCGCTTTAAAAACGGTTCATCATCATCAACCAATAAAAGCGTTTTATCTGGGCCGATATCTAGTTCCGCTTTGCCTGCCACGTGCTTTCCTCCACCATACAATCGTATGCATTGTTTAATCTGTTACCAGATAGCTGTAAAAATTCCAAAAGATCAACTTTTTTCGATAAAACAAGCAGTTGTTTTTGCGACTTGTTCAGGGCTAGCATCACGACGGAAGAATTCGACAAACCCATGCTCGGGTAAAACAAGATAGCTCATGGTTGAATGATCCACCAAGTAATAATCGTCACCACTGTCGTTTTTCTTGTAATAGGTGCGATAGGCTGTCGATGCCACTTTTACCTGTTCAGCTGATCCAGTTAACCCAATCATATTTGGGTGGATCGCACTGGCAAAATCAGCAACCACTTCGGGTGTGTCACGATCTGGATCGATTGAGATAAAGACAGGCGTCACATCCATCCCTTTGTCTGCTAGCAAATCAACAGCATCGGCATTTCGCACGGTATCCAATGGGCACACATCTGGGCAAAATGTGTAGCCGAAATAAATAAGTGACGGTTTGGTGATCACGTCTTTTTCGGTCACTTGCGCGCCCTGTCCGTTGACAAGTGTAAATGGCCCACCAATCGCAGAAGTCCCCCCCGCAACAGCAGATGTTCGACACGCCGAAAACGGATCATTGCCACGCGAAAATGGCCCAACCCCATAGACTGCTGCCGCTGTCGCGCCCAGCCCCCCGATGACCACAAACGCAGCAATATTCCGAATAAGATTTGACATCGCTGGTTTCCTTTACGCTAGACAGCATCTAAACTTCTATCGCACAACATATTTATAAGTTTCAAAAAGAAAACAGGGTGCGACAATAGATGACATACGATAGCACAGATTTAATGACAAAAACGATGCGCAGCAGCTGGATCCGCATTCGCACAATGATCCTTGTCCGCTGGATTGCAATTTTTGGCCAATTAACTGCGCTTTTTGTCAGCGTCCAAATCTTTGATTTAGTCATCGAAGTGTCATGGTGTCTTTTTGCAATTGGCCTATCTATTTTAGGCAATATTGTTGCAACCGTGATCTATCCCGAAACCAAACGCCTTAGTGAATCCGAAAACATGATGATGATCATGTTTGACCTATGCCAATTGGCTTTTTTGTTGTTCCTGACGGGTGGTTTGAACAATCCATTTAGCGTCCTGTTGCTTGCCCCTGTGGTTATTGCGTCATCTGTGTTGACGCTTGGATATGCGGCACTTATTGCGGCAACCGCGCTTTTTATGATCACGCTACTTGCATTTTTCCATATCCCCCTTCGGACCGAACAGCTGTTCATTTTGCGGACAGCCGATTTATTTGTATTTGGAAACTGGGTGGCCATCGGCGTGGGTATGATTTTTCTTAGCCTATATGCCCGCCGTGTCACACAAGAAATGAACACAATGGGCGACGCCTTGTTTGCGACCCAGATGGCTTTGGAACGGGAACAAAAACTTACCGCCCTAGGCGGAGTTGTTGCCGCGGCGGCACATGAACTAGGCACGCCATTGGCGACAATCAAATTGACCAGTGCAGAATTAATGGATGAGCTAGAGGACGAACCAGATCTATACGAAGACGCCAAGCTTATTCGGGATCAAGCCGATCGATGCCGAGACATTTTACGGTCTATGGGACGTGCGGGCAAAGACGACAAACATATGCAAACAACACCATTAACACAATTGATCCAAGAGGCCGCAGACCCTCACCTGGACCGCGGTATTTCAATTAATATCCAGCCTCTCAAGACATTAGATGCCCGTGACCAACCGATTGTGAATAGACGCCCCGAAATCATTCATGGCCTGCGAAATATGATTCAAAATGCCGTAGATTTCGCACGCACCCATGTGTGGGTTGAGGTTGAATGGACAACAGAAGTCATTGTCATTCGGATCATGGATGATGGAAAGGGATACCCGTCGGATATGCTAGGTCGCCTCGGTGATCCATTCGTGGGTCGTCGCCGATCCAGTTCACAAAAAAAACGTCCCGGTTACGAAGGCATGGGGCTTGGCCTTTTCATCGCAAAAACCCTGCTTGAACGCACGGGCGCGCTGCTGATCTTTGCAAATGGGGGCGACGGCCAAACGCCAAACAAGGTCTCTGGTCAACCCAAAGGGGCAATTGTCGAGATATCGTGGCCCCGCGCATCAATTGAAATCACGTCAACAAAATTGGGCGATAACCAGTTGTTAATGTAAAAATTAATTATTTATTAACCATCCTAACCTCAAAATATCTTAATATTATATGAGGTTATGTCATGGGATTGTGGTTGGAGATTGTTATCGCAGCCGGACTTGCAATTTTGGCTTGGGCCATTCTGCTTGAAGGGGACAGAATTACACAGATGTCCCAGCCAGCGATGACGTTGATCGAAGCATTCAAATGCGCCCCAAATCGCGCAGAGTTGCTGGATCATTTATCCAATCGATTTACCGATTTAAAAACAACCGACATCTCAACGCTTGGCGTTCGGACCGTGTTTTTATCTCGGTGGCCGAGCGACAATGCAACCCTATGCCTAACGCCCGCGGGAAAATATTTGGACATTTCATTGAATGACCATAGCGATGTCGCGTCTCTGTATGTGTTGAAAAAAGACGCGCAGACATTATGCGCGATCGAAGATGTGATCGAAACGACAAAGTTGCCGGTTTGGCAATCAAACGCTGAGGGCACTATTATTATGTCCAACGCAGCATTTCGCGCATTAGACACGAAAATATCAACAGATTTGCATGCGGCTGTATTGGCAGAACCACAACACACAACACGCATGTGCGTCATCGGGACCGACAATAAACAACGGTGGTACGATGTTGAACTTAGTAAATTGCAGGACCGTACGATATTTTATGCAATCGATGTAACGCAAGTCGTAAAAGCTGAACAGGCCCAGCGCAACTTTGTGCAAACGCTGACAAAAACATTTGCTACCCTCTCGACAGGGTTAGCTATTTTCGACCGCAATCGTCAGCTGGTTCTTTTTAATCCATCTCTGGTGGATTTGACCAAATTACCCGCCGAATTTTTAAGCACGCGCCCCAACCTTTTGTCTGTATTTGATCGACTGCGCGACAAACATATCATGCCCGAACCAAAGAACTATGCCACTTGGCGTGAAGAGCTGGGACATCTTGTCGTTGCCGCCGCCGAAGGAACCTATACCGAGGTTTGGAATTTACCTTCGGGCGAAACCTTTCGGATTTCAGGCCGTCCCCATCCCGACGGTGCGTTGGCCTTTTTGTTCGAAGACATCACGGCAGAGGTTTCAAAGACACGAAAATATAGGTCAGAACTGGACTTTCACCATGCCCTGTTAGATCAAATTGATACAGCGGTTGCCGTCTTTGCAGTGTCTGGCCAATTGTGCATGACGAATGACGCCCATGATCGATTGTGGGGTGAATTTGATCAGACGCTGCTGTCTACGCAAACAATTATGGACGCCAGTCGCCTCTGGCAAAAACAAGCTAAGCCCAACCGATTCTGGGGAGAACTGCGTGATTTTGTCCATCAACTAGAAGAGCGCAGCACATGGACAGGCTTTATCCAAATGGCTGACGGCACCGAGATTGATTGCCAGGTTATCCCCTTGCCCGATCATCACACCGCGGTCACGTTCCAAAAAGCCCATCGCAACGCGACTTCAAAGGTCCAAGCTTCAAATCTGATGACGGTGTAACGGCAAAGCCACTTGTTCTTTTTTTACCATGCTGGCATGGTCCAAACATGAACAATATCTTTGCCCAACTTTCTTTTGATACACCTGAAAAGACAGGTGAATTCGCACAGCAACTTGGCTCAATCCTGACGGCGGGCGATGTCGTGCTATTGGTTGGTGACATTGGCGCTGGCAAAAGTTATTTGGCGCGCGCCCTTATCCAATCTGTTCAAGATATTCCCGAGGATGTACCATCGCCAACATTCACCTTGGTTCAAACATACGATACCCGCATCGGTGAAATCTGGCACGCAGATCTTTATCGCCTGACCGGCCCAGATGAAGTGATCGAACTGGGCTTAGCAGATGCCTTTGAAACGGCTGTTTGCCTGATCGAATGGCCTGATCGTTTGGGCGATTTAACGCCCGAAAATGGGCTAACACTGGATATTTCTGTGACCGGGGCGGATGCACGGCAAATTACACTAGCATCCGATGATCCAACTTGGCCGGCACGAATGACGGCGATACACAATGACTGAACGTGCGTGCGCATTCGACGCTTTTTTGGCAGACCACGGATGGGCCAAAGCACGGGTCACACCCATAAAACAAGATGCGTCAAAGCGCATTTTTTATCGACTGAGCGACCCCGCATCGGGCACCGCAATTTTGATGCAGATCCCGCCAGATGCAGCAGAAAACCCAAAAGACATCATTCGTCTAACCCAACATTTACGCGGCATCGGGCTAGGGGCGCCTGAAATTTTGGCGATCAATCCCACGCAAACACTTATGATCACCGAAGATCTTGGCGAACGCAGATTTGCAGATGAATTCATCGCCACGCCTCAACTGCAATTTGAACGCTATATCAGTGCGGTGGATATGTTGGCACATCTGCGTCTACACGGCGGCGATATCGAAGTTCCCCTAGGCGACCCAGAAACACTGGCCGCAATGATTGATCCTGTATTCCAATACTACTGCGTGACCACCATACCGGATCACCAACGGCAAGACCTGACCACGCATCTTTATCAGATCCTCAAACAAAATCTCACGGGTAAAATGACCTTGTCCTTGCGGGATTGTCACGCCGAAAACCTGATCTGGGCTGGACACAAGTCAGGTATCGCCAAAGTTGGGATCATCGATTTTCAAGATGCGTTTTTAACGCACCCTGCCTATGATCTTGCGTCTCTGCTGTATGATGTACGTCGCGACATTGCGCCAGATCTCAGGGCAAAGATGGTTGAACACTATATCCAAAAAACACAGGACGATCTTGATCAATTTGGAGCGGCGATGCACGCGATAAACGTTCAGCGTAACCTAAGAATATTGGGCGTCTTTGCGAAACTGGCAAAACAGGGGCGCCCCCATTATCTGGCTTGGGCAGATCGAACATGGCGCTATATCCAAGAAGGGCTTACACACCAGACCCTAGCACCACTTGGCAACACGATACATGCGCTAATCCCTGAACCAACCGCAGATCATATTGCATGGCTGACACATGATTAAATCTAAAGATATATCGGTCATGATATTTGCAGCTGGCTTTGGCACCCGCATGGGCGAGCTGACCAAAAATTGCCCAAAGCCACTTTTGCCGCTGAAGGGTCGGACCCTGATTGATCAAGCGCTAGATCACGTCTGGGATTTTGAACCAAACACAGTGCTTGTTAACGCCCATTACCACGCTGAAAAAGTGTTGGACCATTTTGCAAACAGTCCCGTCACCGTTTTGCACGAACAGCCTAAAGTGTTGGAAACCGGCGGCGGGTTAAAGGCCGCATTGCCGCACATCCCGACCGAGACGGTCATTACAATGAATTCGGACACATTGTGGCTGGGACCGAATCCGTTATCTGTCTTGGTTAACGCGTGGGACCCAAAGGCCATGGATGCTTTACTTTTGTGTGTGCCGGCGGAACGCGCCATTGGGCATGCTGGATCAGGTGATTTTGCCGCTGATCCCAAAGGGCGCATCACGCGAAGAGGCCCGCTAACATACGCCGGTATTCAGATCATAAAAACGCATCCAGTGCACAATATTAACGAAACGATCTTTTCTTTGAACCTAATCTGGGACAGTCTGATACAGCAGGGGCGCGCCTATTCGGCGGTCTATCCTGCATCGATTTATGATATTGGAACAAAAGATAGCTTTTACGCAGCGGCAGAATTTTTATGACAACGCAGCATTCAAAACTCTACGGCGTTAGCCTTGGTATTGATTTTCCAAAGGCATTCGTGCGCGGTTTATTGCAGCGGTTCGCGGATAAAGACCCGCACGCTTTGGCGCGCGCGCATGTGATCGTGAATTCGGCACGCATGATGCGCCGCATTCGCCAAGAATTTATCCGCAGCAATGCAACATTACATCCAAAATTTCACCTGGTCACCGATGTCACCACGCTTTGTGGAAATTTTGAAAAGACATCCCCCAAATCATCACTTGCCTTGCGGCTAGAGCTGGTTCAACTTGTCACCCGCCTGATCCAAGAACAGCCCGATCTCGCGGCGCGATCGTCGGTCTACGCACTTAGTGATAGCTTAGCAAATTTGATTGACGAAGTTCAAAGCGAAGGCGTTGACCCAGCTGTTATCGAAGCGCTGGACGTCTCTGACCAGTCAGGCCATTGGGCCCGGGCCAAACGTTTCTTTGCCTTGATCCGCACTTATCTTGATACATTAGATACGGTTCCCGACACCCAAAGCTTTTTACGTGATCAAATTGAATTCCTTGCCACAAAGTGGTTCAAAAACCCATTGTTAGACCCTGTATTCATCGCAGGATCGACGGGATCACGCGGCACCACAATGGATCTGATGGCGGCAGTATCACGACTTCCGAATGGCGCGGTTATCTTGCCTGGTCTTGATCGGAACATGACAGCAGAGACATGGGCACAATTCTCAGATCGGTTGCAAGGTCAGGACCACCCGCAATACCGGTTGGCCAAAGTTGCCGCAATTTTTGGCATGGAGCCAATGACAATCCCTGAGTGGTCAGATATGACCCCCATCAACGCAGGACGCAACGCTTTACTCTCGCTGGCTCTGCTGCCGGCGCCCGTAACAGATACATGGCGCAAAAATGGGCCGCTTCTGCCGGACCTAATGCACGCAACACAAGAAATAACAATGCTGAACGCGCCAAACAAGCGCCTGGAAGCCTTGGCGATTGCGTTAAAAATGCGTGAAGCGGTCGAAACCGGCGAAAACGTGGCGCTTATCACTCCTGATCGGCAGCTAACGCGCCAAGTTACAGCAGCCTTGGACAAATGGGATATTTTACCTGATGACAGCGCAGGGATGCCTTTACAGCTATCTCCGCCCGGTCGATTCCTACGTCAAGTTGCTGGTGTAATTTCCCGACCGATGACCGCGGCAAGCTTGCTTGCATTATTAAAGCACCCAATTACAAACAGCGGCGACACCCGTGGCGATCATCTTTTGTTGACGCGGGAATTGGAATTGTATCTGCGAAAACAGGGTATTCCCTTTCCAACCCAAGCCATTTTGGAAAAATGGTGCATTACAATCCAACATGATCAAGCGCCGGTATGGGCGCATTGGGTGATCGATGCCATTTTAAAAGCAGAGCGATCAGGCATCAGTGATTTTGCCAGTTGGGTCGAGCATCATCGCACGACCGCCACCCACATTGCTGCGGGACCATCTCTGAGTGACGATGCAGGGCAACTGTGGCAGAAGAAGGCAGGGGCACAGGTTCGAACACTGTTTACAACGATGCAAGACGCGGCACACGCCGCTGCACCGTTAGATGTTCGCGATTACGTCGATATATTTTCCGGCATCTTAGCCAAGGGCGAAGTACGCGATTTCAAGCAGCCCCATCCCAACATCACAATCCTAGGCACGCTTGAGGCCCGCGTACAGGCAGCCGATACCATTATTTTGGCAAGTTTGAACGAAGATACATGGCCCGCACCACCGTCACCTGACCCTTGGTTGAATCGAAAAATGCGTGCAGATGCAGGGCTTTTGTTGCCCGAGCGACAGGTTGGACTTTCGGCGCATGATTTTCAAACCGCTTTCACCCTTGGAACCCAAGTTTGGATAACGCGGTCTATGCGGTCAGACGATGCGGAAACAGTGCCGTCGCGCTGGATCAACCGCCTTTCAAATTTACTAAATGGCTTGGATAAAACCGGAGGGCCCGAGGCGTTTGAGGACATGCAAGCGCGTGGCAATGCGTGGCTAAACCTTGCATCTGCCTTTGATCATGCGCCGTCCATCGCGGCCGCACGCAGACCTAGCGTTGCCCCGCCCCTATCCGCGCGACCCAAAGAATTATCTGTGACCGAAATCAAAACACTTATTCGCGATCCGTATTCAATCTATGCAAAGCGCGTGCTGCGGATCAGGTCCTTGGACAGTCTGGATCAAACACCAGATGCACGATTGCGTGGCATCATCATTCACGAAGTCATGGAAGAGTTTTGCAAACGTTGGGACGAATTTCAAGCAGACCAACGCGCCGATGCTTTGATCAGACTCACGCGTGAAAAGCTGGCAGAACGTGCACCATGGGCCGTGACACAATTGTTTTGGCAATCACGCATGATCCAGATCGCCGAATGGTTTGTTGCGCGCGAAACCGAACGGCGCATCATCGCGACGCCCATGAATTACGAAGTCAAAGGGCGGCTAAACTTTCCAAATCTGGATTTTACTCTGACTGCAATCGCCGACAGGATTGATGCGCACTCAGATGGAATTGCGCTTTATGATTATAAAACAGGCAAGCCCCCCTCGACAGACCAACAGCTATACTTCGACAAACAGCTCTATCTGTTATCGATGATCGCTGAGGATGGTGGCTTTGATGGTCTTGATCCTGCCGCCGTTGTCATTGCTGCGTTCATTGGCCTGGGATCGTCCCCTAAAGAAGAGCCGATGCCCATCGCAAAAGAGGATATCGCAACCGCCCGCGACGGTTTCCGTAAATTGATTTCGGCCTACTCTGATCCAGATAGCGGTTATACTGCACGGCGTGCATTGTTCAAAACGGAAGATTTTTCAGAATACGATCAACTGTCTCGCTTTGGCGAATGGGATATAACCGATGACCCGCAAAAGGATCATCTGACATGACACAAATGAATGATGCAACACGACGCCAAATCCAAGCTGCGCAACCCGGTGTGTCAACATGGTTGTCCGCAAACGCGGGGTCAGGGAAAACACGTGTTTTGACAGACCGCGTTGCACGGCTGTTGCTGGATGGTGTTTCGCCAGAAAACATTCTTTGCCTGACCTATACCAAGGCCGCCGCCACAGAAATGCAGAACAGGCTCTTCAAACGTCTGGGAGCATGGGCGATGCGGGATGACGCAGACCTTAGATCTGATTTAACAGAGCTTGGACTATCACAGTCGCTGGATGCTGAGGCTTTGCGCCACGCACGGACCCTGTTTGCCAAAGCCATCGAAACACCAGGCGGATTGAAAATTCAGACAATCCATTCGTTTTGCGCCACGATCTTGCGCCGCTTTCCCCTCGAAGCAGGTGTATCACCCCAATTCAAAGAGGCCGATGAAAGATCAATCACAATTTTAGTGCGTGACATATTAGAAAAAATGGCCCGCACACCAGCGCTGGATGACGTGATGTCCGATCTAGCGCGCTATTCTAGCGATACGACAATCGACTCAGTGCTAAAGGACATTCTGACCAAGCGTAGCAGTTTCCATCCGGCTAACACGCAAGCGCAGGTCTCCGCCGAGTTTGGAATCGAGGCCGCAAAGACTGTTTCAGATCATATCAACGAACATTTTGGCGACGCAGATATCAAATTGGTGAATGATTTGGTCCCGCACCTATTAAAAAGCGGTCCACGTGATTCAGATGCTGGACTAAAGCTGTCGGGTGTTAGAGCGCTCTCTCCCCAAACCCTCGCCATTTTCGAAGACGTGTTCCTGACAAAAACGGGTAAAAATCCTTTTACGGCCAAAATCGGAACCCTTCCAACAAAAGCCCTAGCGCAAGGCGCAGCCGAACCTTTCATCGTTGACTTGAACGACCTTATGCTGCGCGTCCAAGACTTTAGAGCAACGCGGATCGCACTGATCAATGCCCAGCGCACAGCAGCTTTACATGCATTTGCCAGCGAATTTTTACCGCGCTTTGCACAAGAAAAACAGCTGCGCGGCTGGTTGGATTTCGAAGACCTTATTCTAAAGGCCCGCGATCTTTTGACCAATCCATTGGTGGCTGAATGGGTCTTATTCAGGCTTGACGGCGGCATAGACCATATTCTTGTTGACGAAGCCCAAGACACCAGCCCCGCGCAATGTGGTCGACCACACATTTGATGGCAGGTCCGCATCAGGCTTTACCGCATCAGAAAAACACCGCGCGTTCAAAGATCAATTACCGGGTCGTGTTGACCTTTGGCCCGTGGTTGAAAAAGCCAAAGACGTGGAAAAGCAGGATTGGTATTTGCCCGTAGATCAACGCGGCCCAACGGATCATAACGTGATACTTGCAAAGCAAATTGCGACATACATTCATGGTTTGATCACACAAAAAACATTGATCCCACATGATGATGGACCCCGCCCCATTCGCGCGGGGGATATCATGATTCTTGTACGCAGCCGGTCAGCCCTGTTCCAAGAAATCATCCGCTCTTGCAAGGATATTGGCCTGCCAATGGCGGGGGCAGATCGACTGAAAGTACAAAAAGAGATGGCAGTCCGTGATTTGCTTGCCTTTTTGAACTTTCTTGCAACGCCCGAGGATGATTTGGCCCTGGCAATTGCTTTGAAAAGCCCATTGTTTGGCTGGGATGAACAACGATTGTTTGATCTGGCGCATAAGCGGGACACAAAATATCTTTGGCACGCGTTGCGCGATCAGCCAGATTTATATGATACTGAACTGCACATGATCCATGACCTAAGGGATAAAACGGATTTTCTGCGTCCCTATGATTTGCTTGAACGTATTTTGACCAAACATAACGGCCGCAAACGATTGATTGGTCGATTGGGCGCAGAGGCGATGGATGCCATCGATACACTGTTGTCTCAGGCCTTGATCTATGAACAATCAGAAACGCCAAGCCTGACAGGCTTTATCAGCTGGGCCAGCGCTGACGAACTTGAAATCAAACGCCAACTGTCCGCCGACAACGATGAAATTCGCGTGATGACAGTGCATGGATCAAAAGGGTTAGAAAGCCCCGTGGTCATTTTGCCCGACACTGCAAAGCGTGATCCAAAGGTCAAAGGCGATTTGCTGTTTACGCCTGACGGGTTTGCGATGTGGAAACCCACCAAGGACAATATGTCTGAAACACTCAACGCCGCATATGACATGCGCCTTGAGGCGGAACAACAAGAGGCAGACCGCCTTTTGTATGTAGCACTGACACGTGCTGAAAAATGGTTAATCGTCGCGGCATCGGGCGAGGTCGATGGCCCTTATGCATCGTGGTACAGGCAAATTCAGAACGGTATGACAAAAGCGGGTGCGGTAGAGCACGACTTTGGGTTTGGAACAGGTCTGCGTCTAGCACACCTTGATTGGCCCAGTACCGCGGTACCGCCATCCGAACCGTTGCAAGAACGCCCTGCGCCAAGCTTGCCAAATTGGGTTCAGGCAACAGCATCACCGCCAAATGTCAGCCCCACACATATCGCCCCATCTGATTTGGGCGGGCCAAAAGCTCTCGGCGGTGCAGACGGCAGAGACGAAGACGCCGCCATGCGATTTGGATCACAGGTTCACCTGTTGCTTGAACATTTACCAACCATCAGCCCAGCGCATTGGATTGATCTTGCGCCCCGCATTCTGGACCATGCTGATTTAACTGCAGCCCAAAATGAGCTTGACGACATCCTTGCGCATGTGTTGCCCGTTCTACGATCACAACAGCTGGCTTGGATTTTTGCGCCGGACACTTTCACAGAGGTTGGTGTATCTGCGCATTTGGACGGGCCCAATGCCCCGCCGATTTATGGCATCATTGACCGCCTTGTTGTAACCGATGAAACCATCGAAATTATTGATTACAAAACAAATGCGATAGTACCGCAATCGGCTGATCATATTCCGTCAGGTATATTGCACCAAATGGCAGCTTATCGGGCTGCTCTGGGCAAGATGTATCCAAGGCATCAAATCTGTACTGGTATCTTGTGGACAAAAACCGCGCAGTACATGAAAATTGACGATATGTCCCTTGTGCATAGCGCGTCTGAAGACACATCATCTTGACCTTTACCGGCTTGATGCATACCTTATCGTCAAATATTTAGTTTAGGAGGCCATCATGGCAACAGTAGCAGTAACCGACGCAACCTTTGACGCCGAAGTTCGCAATTCCGACATCCCAGTCGTTGTTGATTTTTGGGCAGAGTGGTGCGGTCCATGCAAAATGATTGGCCCAGTTCTAGAAGAACTCTCCATCGAATTGGAAGGTAAGGTAAAAATTGCCAAAGTTGATGTAGACGCAAACCCACAAGCGGCAGTTTCAATGGGCGTGCGCGGTATCCCAGCGCTGTTCATTTTCAAAGATGGCCAAGTGGTTTCAAACCGCGCAGGCGCAGCACCAAAAGCAGCGTTGCAGTCTTGGATCCAAGAATCGATCTAAGCTTTCGGTAACCCGAATACGACCCCGCGCATCGTCGCGGGGTTTTGCATTTCAAGGGATAAGATATATTCGGGTAAGATACCGGAGATGCACAGACATAAAACAGATTGTATCTTTTAGCCTGGACGATACACTCGGTTCGCTTCGGGATCATCGGTTGAATAGGGCATTTCCGCGATATCATCCCAAAACGCCTGATCAATCTTTGTCTCGGTCCACTGCAAATTGCGGTCAACACTTTCAGGCCTGGAAATCCCTACAAGGGTCGATGTTATCCGTGGATCATTCAGTGAGAACTGCAGCGCCGCAGCCCCTGGTTCCACGCCATGATGCGCACAGGCTGCTTCAAATAAAAGTATAGGCTCTAAGGTTGCTTTATCAGCATCCTGATAGGCGACTTTTTGCGTTTTGGTCGAACCCTT
>RFZH01000390.1 GCA_009920815.1 Paracoccaceae bacterium | reverse complement strand
GGAGCGCGATCAAAAAATGAACGCCTCTTTGACACAATTTTTCCCCTTTTCTCTCATACCTCACAAGAGTAATTACGCGTGTGGGCTACAACGCGTTTTGTCGTCATATCCTATTGGAAACACAGGGCAGCTTTCCCCGATTTCGCAATCGGTTGGCCAAGGATTATGGTGTGGTTCTGCCAAAAACGGCTGACGACCTGCATGCGCTTACGGATGCCGATGTTCGGGAATTATTCAGAACATTTTTGACATTTTTGAAAGCAAATATTCAGGGGCAAACGCCGCTGCGAATTGATCCAAGCTGGGCAAGCCAACACACATTTTTTACCAATCTATCCAATCTCACAGTGCCCGATATTATTTTTCGGGAAGACGAGCTGGATAGAGGCTTGATTGATCTTGCACGCCGGATGGGGATTGCAACAGTCCCTGCGTTGAACGCGAATGTTGGCACGCCTGACATTCCACTCGATCGTATTGTCGATGCCGATATAAACGAAAAAATCGCGGCCATTTATGCCCGCGATTATCAAAGTTTTGGATTTTCAGATTGGCGTGCCTAGGCGGCTTGCGTTCTCTGGGATTCTGTCAAAATCGTATATAGGGTCGCTGCATCATGATTTGCGCGCAGCTTTGCACAAATTGACGGCTCTCTTAATGTACGTGAGACCGCAGCCAATGCCTTTAAATGTTCGACACCTGCGTGTTCGGGTGCGAACAGGGTAAAGAACAAATCAACCGGCAAATGATCCACCGCACGGAATTCCAATGGCTTTTCCAGCAAAACGAAAACACCACAAACACGATCAAGATCTTGGATACGCGCGTGCGGCAAGGCCACGCCGTTTCCAACGCTGGTCGGCCCAAGGTTTTCGCGTTCATTAAGCGCCTCGACAGATTTCAGCTGGTCAATACCGTAAACGGATTGGCCAATCTCTGCGATCGAACACAATAAACGCTTTTTGCTTGAGGCCGTGTGCATAACACGGACGGCCTCAGGTTTTAGTAAGTCAAACAAATTCATGAGAATGTTTACTTTCCTGTAAACACCAAAGTCTGTCCTTTATGGATCAATCCAAC
>RFZH01000389.1 GCA_009920815.1 Paracoccaceae bacterium | reverse complement strand
GCGCGATGGCAGGGAATACAGCATCCCGTCGTGCCCCATCGCAATCCCGTCATCAACGGCGATTGTGTTGAATTCTTTTGCGACGCCGCCCGCAGCTTCGACTTCGCGCGCCACCATTTGACCAAGGTCTTTCAAATGTACGTGGCCAGGCACGAATTGCGTGAATGAGTTGACAATCGCAATGATCGGCTTGCCGAAATCGCTGTCTTTCATGCCAGTCGCGCGCCAAAGTCCACGCGCACCAGCCATGTTACGTCCATGTGTCGAAGTTCTAGAGCGGTACATTGCATACCCTTTCTGTGGTCTAGTGTTATGGTATGGGATATTAAAATATCCCAACTTATTCAACTGGGACACCCATTATATTTTTTTCATATTTGCGGCATTATCAATATGAGTATTTTCAAAGTGGGCGGTTTGTTCGTTTTTGTGGTTGCTTTAAGGTTTCCTCAATGCCAGATGACCGAAAGGAATTCGTTCATGCAACCGCCTTTGTTAACCAAGAGAGAATTTGAAATCCTTGAATTCTTGGCGGTTGGGGCAACACGTGAAGAGATTGCGCATCATTTAAAAATATCCCCCGAAACTGTGAAATTACACGCCAAGAACATATTTCGCAAATTTGACATTAC
Source organism: Paracoccaceae bacterium (assembly GCA_009920815.1). Classification (GTDB taxonomy): domain Bacteria; phylum Pseudomonadota; class Alphaproteobacteria; order Rhodobacterales; family Rhodobacteraceae; genus CAJXSD01. The sequence goes on along the minus strand of RFZH01000389.1, from coordinate 448 downwards.
ATCATATCGCGACGGCGCTGCTGAGGTCCAAAAGTTTATTGCCGCCTATGGCGAAAACGGGATGGGATATCAACTATTTCATACCTCGGTTGAGGTAACCATAATCGTCAACGAAGCACGCACCCAAGCGGACTGGATGATTGAATCGACGGGATATGTCGTGAGGGGCGAAGTTACAGAACTATCACTCATGTTCGTAGATGATAACATCATTTCAGATGTAATTTTGAACGGGCAACCCGCCAAATTGGATGATGGTGCAGAAATGCTTTTGCATTTCCGTGTGCCGTTGGCAAAGCCAATTGCACAGGGTGAAACATTGGTACGGTAGTCGCGATTTGTTGAAACTGCCCGCGCCGGCCAAAAAATAAGCGATGTCACATATGCGTCTGGAACGCCGACAGAGAACCTAAAGATTACACTTACAGCTTTCGGTAACGTGACCCCT
>RFZH01000388.1 GCA_009920815.1 Paracoccaceae bacterium | reverse complement strand
TATGCCGATGCCATCTGCAAAGTGGTCGCCGATTGGGTGCCCTTTGCCTATAAGGCATTCGAAGATTACCGCATGGGCGGGGCCACCCTAAGCGCCACGGCGCTGGGCTGTGTGCGTCGCATGCTGGCGGGCGAAGATGTGCGCCAAGATAATTCTGGCATGAGCGCCGGCGAGTGGCGCGAATTCCAGCAGCTGATTGGCCCCAGCCAAGCCTAACACAGGCACGAAACCTTTGTTTGAGTACCAGCAAATTTCCGTGGTTTAGCGCCGCGGGAATTGGCTGGTATCTTAAGGTAACGCATTTTCCCCTTTTTTCCGCGATGCAACGCCATTGCCTGCTATGGGGATGGCGTTACAGGATGGTAACTCTCTCACAATCAGCTTAAAGCAACCATAGCGGGTTTTTCCGCGGGGTAAAGTACTTAAAGGGTAGAGAGACTGACACATCACAGATGAGTAGTAGTGTTCCAGTTTGCTATGGGTCCCGGCACCAAGAGGGGGTGGAAGGGCCCATCCCAATTGTCTGGCTCTTTGACGATTTTGTTTTGGGGTGCGATGTTCTGGCCCGCACTATTGCAGAACATGGCAAATTCGCCTGTTGCCATTTGCGCCAACGCGAAGTGCTATCGCTCGCGCTGGAAATTAAGCCCGGCGATATTTTTCTGGCATCGGCTGATGGGTTGCCTATGCGCATTTTGATGCGTGGGGTGCGCAGCGTGCGCGGGCGCTACCCTGAAATTCCTTTGGTTTTGTTCGCCTCGGACACCACGCTGGATGGTTTGGGCGGCGTGGCGGATTTGGGCATTCAGGGTGTGATACCAAAATCCATGCCAGCCGATAAAATCATCGCGGCCCTTGAATTGGTGGCCCATGGCGCCGCCTATCTGCCGCAACAATTGTTGAAAAAGAACTTCCCGCAAAAACAAGCGGTTGACCTCAGCGAAACCGAGCAGAAGGTTCTGGCAGGTCTGGCCAAAGGCAGCACCAATTTGCAGTTGGCGGCTGGCTTGTCGATGCCGATAACCACGGTCAAAATGCATGTCCGCAATATTTGCCGCAAACTTGGCGTGCGCAACCGCAC
>RFZH01000387.1 GCA_009920815.1 Paracoccaceae bacterium | reverse complement strand
CGCAGCGGCAACAGGGGGGACGCCGGCGGTATAAGAAATGCCTTGGCTGCCCACTTCGTTATAGGCGTCTTTGTGATCGGCGACGTTATAAACGAACACTTCGACCTCTTTCCCGTCTTTTGTACCCTTCACCAAATCGCCGATACAGGTCTTGCCTGTGTAATCGGGCGCAAGGCTGGCGGGGTCGGGCAGAACGGCCTTGACCACTTTCAATGGCACGACCTCTTGGCCCTCGGCGGTCAGAACAGGTTGTTCGGACAAAAGCCCAAGGTTCTTTAACACGGTAAAGACGTTGATGTAATGATCGCCAAAGCCCATCCAGAACCGAACATCCGCTTGGGGGTAATTGGCCGACAGCGAATGCACCTCGTCGTGGCCCGTCATATAGGCCTTTTGTTCACCCACGACGGGCAGGTCCCAAACCTTGCCCACTTCGAACATTGTGTTCGACTGCCATGCACCATTTTGCCAAGAATAGACTGTACCAGTGAATTCGCGGAAATTGATTTCAGGGTCAAAGTTCGTTGCAAACCATTTGCCATGACTGCCCGCGTTGATATCCACGATGTCGATCGATGTGACGTCATCCATGTATTCATCAATCGCCAAGCGTGCATAAGCGTTCACAACGCCCGGGTCAAAGCCAATACCTAAAATCGCGGTAACTCCTGCCGCAGCACAGCGGTCGCGACGTTTCCATTCGTAATTGCCATACCATGGTGGTGTTTCACAGATCTTGGTCGGATCTTCGTGGATTGCGGTGTCCATATAGGCGACGCCCGTTTCGATGCACGCCTCTAGTACGGACATGTTCAAAAACGCGGATCCGACGTTAATAACAATTTGCACACCTGTTTCGCGGATCAATGCAGCCACAGCGGCCGTGTCCATACCATCAACGGCATGTGCCTTTAAAACGCCCTCGGTTTTAAGGGACTTTTTTTCGTGTATACTCTGGATAATCGCTTCGCATTTCGAAGCAGTACGACTTGCGATATGAATATCGCCAAGCACGTCATTATTTTGCGCACATTTATGTGCCGTGACCTGAGCAACGCCGCCAGCGCCGATGATAAGAACA
>RFZH01000386.1 GCA_009920815.1 Paracoccaceae bacterium | reverse complement strand
TGTTGGCGGTTTGGGCCTTCATCATCGTCCCGTTCGGCAGGCGCACATGATAGGTAGAGATGTTGCCCAAATAGGCGATATCGATAATTTTACCCTGAATGCAGTTGGCCGCCTCTTCGGGCGGTTCAGCGGAAATAGCCACTTTTTCGGGGCGTAGCGCCAAAAAGCACTTTTGCCCCGGTGCAAAACTGCGGTTGGTTTTTGCGTGAAACTGCGGCTGCCCCTCGGCCCATGCCACGCTGTATCCATCGGCTTGCGGGTGCGGGGTGGCGGCACCTTCGATGATGTTCACATCGCCAATGAAATCAGCCACATAGACGGAATTGGGCTGTTCGTAGATCACCGCGGGCGTGGCCACTTGCATGATACGGCCCTCGTCCATCACAGCCACGCGGCTGGCCACGGTCATGGCTTCTTCTTGGTCGTGGGTGACAATCACAAAGGTGGTGCCGGTTTTTTCCTGAATATCCATCAGCTCAAACTGCGTATCTTGGCGCAGTTTTTTATCCAACGCGCCCAACGGCTCGTCTAACAGCAGCAGCTTTGGCGCTTTGGCAAGGCTGCGCGCCAAGGCCACGCGCTGGCGTTGGCCACCCGAAATTTGGTGCGGCTTGCGGCGCGCAAAACGTTCTAGCCGGGTCAGTTTCAACATCTGTTCCACGCGCTCGGCCAGCTGGGTTTTTTCAGCCCCCTCGCGGCGCAGGCCAAAGGCGATATTGTCCCACACGGACAGGTGCGGAAACAGCGCATAGGATTGAAACATCATGTTCACGGGCCGCTTATTGGGGGGCACGCCCGCCATATCTTGGCCCGCGATCAAGATCTGCCCTTCGCTGGGGTTTTCAAACCCCGCCAGCATGCGCATCATCGTGGTTTTGCCACAGCCCGAGGGCCCCAGCAGCGCAAAAAACTCGCGCGTGTAAATATCTTGGGTCAGGTTGTCGATTGCCGTGAAATCGCCAAACCGCTTGGTAACATTCTTGAATTGGATCAGCGGCTTTTCATCGGGGTTATCCCAAGGCGCGAAAACCGTTTGTGCCATGCCTGCCCCCTACAGCAAAAAATGGGGCCGCCCCACAGC
>RFZH01000385.1 GCA_009920815.1 Paracoccaceae bacterium | reverse complement strand
AGCTTGGGCGCCCCTTTTCACAAGACGTTAAGAAAGTTCTGGAAATGACAGCGACCGTAATCGATGGCAAAGCCTTTGCCGCAAATGTCCGTGGCCAAGTGGCAGAACATGTTGCCCGCCTAAAAGAGGTGCATGGCATTACCCCAGGCTTGGCGGTTGTTTTGGTGGGCGAAGACCCCGCAAGCCAGGTTTATGTGCGCTCAAAAGGCAAGCAAACCGTCGAAGTCGGCATGAATTCCTATGAACACAAATTGCCAGCCGACACAGCCGAGGCAGATTTGCTGGCGCTGATTGATCAATTGAACACGGATCCTGCAGTGCATGGGATCTTGGTGCAGCTGCCGTTGCCAAAACATCTGAACGAAGATCTTGTAATCAATTCCATTTCGCCCGCCAAGGACGTGGATGGTTTTCACATTTCAAACGTTGGGTTGTTGGGGACAGGTCAAAAATCCATGGTGCCGTGTACACCGTTGGGCTGTTTGATGCTGCTGCGCGATTATCACGGGTCCTTGTCTGGCATGAACGCGGTTGTGATTGGTCGATCAAACATCGTCGGCAAACCCATGGCGCAACTGTTGCTGGGCGACAGCTGTACCGTGACGATTGCGCATTCGCGGACCAAAGACCTGCCCGAGGTCGTGCGCCGCGCCGATATTGTCGTCGCCGCTGTTGGCCGGCCTGAAATGGTTGTTGGCGATTGGATCAAACCAGGGGCCACTGTCATCGACGTGGGCATCAACCGTATCGAAAAACCCGAAGGCGGCACGCGTCTGGTGGGTGATTGCGATTACGCGTCCTGCGCCGATGTTGCAGGTGCCATTACGCCAGTTCCCGGCGGCGTTGGTCCCATGACCATCGCGTGTTTGTTGGCCAACACCCTGACCGCCTGCTGTCGGTCAAACGGCCTGCCCGAACCTGATGGTCTTACGGCCTAGTCCGCCCTTCATCTGTTTGATCATCCGCGCTCTTCGGCCTTTGCACTGCAAAGGCCGAATGCCCTTCGGGCCGAGGATATTTTTAGACAGAAAATGAACCATGTGCCTTTTGTGAAATATCGGTGGAAAATACCGACGTAATACCGACGTG
>RFZH01000384.1 GCA_009920815.1 Paracoccaceae bacterium | reverse complement strand
CCGCAATCGTGGCACAATTGACGTCGAAGACGTCAACGTGATGAAAGGCTAAGATCATGGCTCAGATCATTCTTTTCGCGCCCTTAATTGGCGCGCTTATCGCCGGTTTTGGCTGGCGTATGATCGGCGAAACCGCCGCGCAATGGGTGGCAACGGGGCTGTTGTTTTTGTCTTGCTTGCTGTCTTGGGTGGTGTTCTTGACGCTGGATGCCAGCGTTGTGCAGCAGATCCATATTCTAGATTTCATCCGCTCGGGCACGCTGGATACGGCTTGGGCCATCCGCCTAGACCGGCTTACCGCGATCATGCTGATCGTTGTGACCAGTGTTTCGGCCTTGGTGCATCTTTATAGCTTTGGCTACATGGCCCATGACGATAACTGGGGCCATCACGAGCATTATAAAGCGCGCTTTTTTGCCTATCTGTCGTTCTTCACCTTTGCCATGCTGATGCTGGTTACCTCTGATAACCTGGTGCAGATGTTCTTTGGCTGGGAGGGGGTTGGCGTGGCCTCGTACCTGCTGATTGGGTTTTATTACAAAAAGCCTTCGGCCAATGCGGCCGCGATCAAGGCGTTTGTGGTGAACCGGGTTGGCGATTTTGGCTTTGCCTTGGGTATCTTTGGCCTGTTTTACCTGACCGACTCGATCGATTTTGACACGGTATTTGCCGCAGGCCCGCAGTTGGCTGACACGCAACTGGCGTTTTTGTGGGGCGAATGGAACGCGGCAAACCTGCTGGCGGTTTTGCTGTTCATCGGCGCGATGGGCAAATCGGCGCAGCTGATTTTGCACACATGGTTGCCAGACGCGATGGAAGGCCCAACCCCGGTTTCGGCGCTTATTCACGCCGCAACCATGGTGACGGCGGGCGTATTTTTGGTGTGCCGGATGTCGCCGCTTTATGAATACGCGCCCGAGGCGAAAACCTTTATCGTCTATCTGGGCGCCACAACGGCATTTTTTGCCGCCACCGTGGGCCTTGTGCAAAACGACATCAAACGCGTGATCGCCTATTCGACTTGCAGCCAGCTGGGCTATATGTTCGTGGCGGCGATGTTGTTCGTCATCGGGATTTTCGGGCTCTTCCTGAACCGGAAGAACGT
>RFZH01000383.1 GCA_009920815.1 Paracoccaceae bacterium | reverse complement strand
TCTTTGATGATGTGAATTGTTCCTTGGGCGAGGGGCCATTGTGGCACCCAACGCGGAACGAATTGTTTTGGTTCGATATCAACAACAACATGCTTTACGCGAAATCAGACGGCGCACGGCGCGAATGGCGATTTGACGGCCATGTGACCGCGGCGGGATGGATCGATCATGACCATTTGATGGTGGCGCATGAAACGCATTTGCTGCACTTTAATATCGAAACGGGTCGGCATGACGTGATCTGTCCACTTGAGGCTGATAATCCCATAACGCGATCCAACGATGGCCGCGCCGATCCTTGGGGGGGATTTTGGATTGGCACTATGGGCAAGAAGTTAGAAAAAGACGCCGGCGCGATTTACCGTTATTATCGCGGCGAGGTACGGACGTTGTATTCTCCGTGGACCATTCCGAACGCACAATGCTTTGCGCCTGATGGGTCCTATGCATATCTGACCGATACGCCAAAAGGGCAGGTTTTGCGCCAACGCCTGGACGTTGCAACGGGGTGGCCCGTCGGGGCCCCAGAGGTGTTCTTGGACATGCCCGAGGATCAATTCCGTCCTGATGGTGCCGTCGTTGACGCCGAGGGTAATATCTGGATTGCCCATTATGGGCATTTCAAAATCACATGCCATGCGGCGGATGGGCGATTGCTGCATCAGATTGATACCACTGCGGCGGCGATGACATGCCCCGCGTTTGGCGGTGCGGACGGAACGACGTTGTATGCAACATCAGCGGCCCAAGCAGTGCCTGACGGGCAATTACATACCCAACCAAACGCGGGGCGCGTGTTTGTGGTTGAAACGGGTATCAAGGGCCAAAAAGAACATCAGGTGATTTTGTGACCATGACCGCACAAAGATCTGTGGGGCATGTATAAGATGACCGCGCATCGCGTCTTGTGTCTTGGTGAAGTCATGGTGGAACTGGCCCCTGCTTGCGAGGGGCTATTCAAGTCAGGCTTTGCCGGTGATACGTTTAACACGGCATGGTATCTAAAACGTCTGTTGGGTAAGACAGCGCGTGTCGCCTATGGGACTTGTATCGGTGCGGATCAGGTCTCGGGTGAATTGATCGACTTCTTGCAGGCACAAGGTCTTGAG
>RFZH01000382.1 GCA_009920815.1 Paracoccaceae bacterium | reverse complement strand
CGCGCAAATTCGCGTCCGGCAGCATTCAATGGTGCAACGTTATAAGTGATTGTACCGCCTGAACTGACGGCATAACCTTGACGTGTTTCACCAAAATATTGCTGACCTAGGTCGGTCAATTGATATGCGATTTGATCGTAACTATAGACCGGAGGCATTGTTAGAACCCTTAAAATTTTTGTCTAGAAAGTCATACAAAACACCTATACCGTTTACGCCGTTTTGTGTTATTCCATTCAGGATAGAGCGCCCGCTTTTTTGAGTGAGGGCTATTTTGTTGGCATAAAGTCTTAATACGAAAGGTCTATGTAACGCTTCTGTATAGATCTGGGGTGATCCAAAATATTCAGACGGAAATTTACATTTCGTTCGCTTTGGTCGTTTACCTATTCACGGAATGGGAACTTAGAACAGCGTCCCTAGACGTTTCGACGCAATAAAAAGGCGATTGCATCATGATGAAAAACCTCTTTTTCGGACCTGCCGTTTGCGGCCAGATCCAAGTCAATTCGTATGTCACGCGCGCGGGCGTGCAAATCGGAATACTTGTTCAATACAAGGGAGAACAGTGATGCTAGGGTTTGGATCGCGTCATTTATTGTTTCTCGCGGTTACGCTTGCAACGGCAATTTCGGGCTTGGCATATTACTTTGCTTTGTGGCCGGTGTACCCTTTGGTGGGGTTTGGGGTTATTATGGCCGTTGGCGTAAAGGACCTGTTGCAACGGCGACATGCTGTTCTGCGAAATTACCCATTGTTGGGGCATGTTCGTTATTTTCTGGAACTTATTCGACCTGAAATTCGTCAATATTTTTTGGAAGCTGATGACGAAGAGGTTCCTTTTTCACGTGAATCGCGTGCAATCGTTTATCAACGTGCAAAAAACGTCGAAGATAAACGCCCCTTTGGTACCAAAAAGAATATCTACGGAAGCGGCTATCAGTGGATCACGCATTCGATCCGACCAAATAAAATTGAGGATACGAACTTTCGTGTCAAAATCGGTGGTCCGGCCTGTGAAAAGCCGTATGAGGCGTCACTTTATAATATTTCAGCGATGAGCTTTGGTGCGCTGTCCGCAAATGCGATCGCGGCGCTAAACCGCGGTG
>RFZH01000381.1 GCA_009920815.1 Paracoccaceae bacterium | reverse complement strand
GTGAACATTAAAATACTTGCAACATTTTGCAACCTATTGTGTATCCTTAGGTCATTCATTTGATTCACGGACACCCACGTTAATGTCACAACACCAGTTTGAAATGCTTATCGGACGTTTGGCAGATTTCATCGCAGACGCCGCGCTAGATGAACACTTAGAGGCGGGCCTAAACCAAAACTTTGGGCCAGACAGCCAAGAATTTTCTGACCTTGCTGCACTTTGCGCGTCGGGTGAAGAACAAGGTTGGCTGATGGCACGCGAGGCGGGCGGTATCAAATTTGGCCGTGCGGTAAAACCGGGGCAGGTTGCTGGTCGATTTAGTGTTGATGTTGTTCGTATGAAGGACGTCAAAGGCCCACATCACATTCACACCACAGGCGAAATCGGGGCTATCATGCCGATCACGGGTGCCCCGCGTTTCGATGGCAAATCCAAGGGGTGGTACGTTTACCCCCCACAATCATCGCATCACCCAACGGTGACAGATGGCGATGCCTATATATTATATTTCCTACCAGACGGCGCGATTGAATTCACCGGCCAGCCCTAGGAAATTTCAAATCCCAGACACGGAAGGGAGGCCATGTCTATGTCACACAATGCAGCAACATATTTCGTAGATCGTCATATCACCGAGGGGCGTGCCGATAAGACCGCCTTTATCGAAGCGGATGGCGCAAAGCGCACGATGACCTATGGCGAATTGACCATGCGCACGGCACAATTTGCTGGTGCTTTGACGCGTGCAGGTATCCGCCGCGAAGAACGTTTGGCGATGATCGTCTTGGACCAGTTGGAATTCCCTATCGCCTTTTGGGGCGCGATCAAGGCGGGTATTGTGCCTGTGCCTTTGAACACACTCTTGTCTGGGGACGTTTATCGCGGAATTATTGCAGACAGCCGTGCAACGACATTGTTGGTCTCTGCCCCATTGTGGGATGTGATCGGGCCGATCGTTTCCGATTTACCTGATGTAAAAAAGATTATCGTGATAGGTGAAGCGCCTGAAGGCACGCAAAGCTTTGATGACTTTGTCGCAGCCGCCCCTGAGCAAGCGGCGGTTGATGCGAAATCAGATGAATTGGCGTTTTGGCTATATTCATCGGG
>RFZH01000039.1 GCA_009920815.1 Paracoccaceae bacterium | reverse complement strand
ATTCCAAGGCTTAATGGCCACGTAATTGCGGCCTGGATGGCTTCGGGTGAAACTGCAGCGCCAATATTAATACCCAGAACCAAAATGGTTGCGTTACGCAGTGGCACCGAAAAGCTGACATCAATACCACTAAGAGCCAAGAGCGTGACCGCAGCGGTCGCCCCTGTTAAGGTCGCCGCAGGAACGCCAAGATATGTAAACAGCATCGCCCCTGCCGTGGCGCATACAAAGGCCAAAATCAGATGGGCAAGTTTTACAGAAAACATATACGCGCTCGCAGGACAAAGTTTTGGGATGATCTGTGCCGCAATAGGTGCGCAATGACAACATCATGGGCAAAAAAATTTTATAGTGAACTATGCTCGGACACAAACGGGCTGCTGCGGCGGCCACGTTCACGGTATTGCGCGGGTGATAATCCGGTGTTTTTCGTAAACGCATCGTAAAACGCACTTTGCATCGGTTTCGGTCAATAACATCCGAGAATGTGATAATCGCGCGCGCAACAATTGTTGTTTCAATCCCACGCCCATGACTTGGCGAAACAGGTGCCCTGCCCGCCCCACAGACAGATTGGCCGCCGACGCGATATCCGCGACATTAATCTGGATTGTGTAATGTGACGCGATAAAGCTTAACATTGCCTCAACCCGCAACATAGATTTTGATGTGATCTCCATCTGCTTTGGGGCATTGTTAAAGGTCATCAAAGTTTGCCACCCCTCAAGTGCCATGCGCCGCAATCGTGTTTCAATTTCTGATAAATGTGTCCGCCGCCACGCCATAGATGTATTTTGACGTTCTTGATACAAACGATCCATCATGATCGCGTCGCTGGGATTGGTTTGTTTCACCGAAATCACGTTGCCAGCAAGGACAGTATTAACCAACTCAGACGGCAAACCCCAACGCAAAAACTGTCCCAATGATAAATAAATATTGGTGATTTGTCCTTTGCCGACAACATCATTGACCCGATGCGGCGCAGCCCCCCAGAAAACTGTCAAATGATCCGAGGCCAGCCGTGCGGATTGCCCCGAGAATGAATACTCCATTCCACAATTTTGTAAAAAATTCAATTCGATAGACGTATGATGATGATATGGCGCATCAAACATCTTGGGTTGATGACGTTCAATGATGAATGCATTCGCGGGCGGCACACGTGTCTGATCCACCTGTTCGGAATATGGAATCACATCGGATGGATCAGGTGCAGCGCTAGCTTTTGATTTGTGTACTGATTTCATACTGATAATTCCCTAAACCATCCAAAAAATTATTCGATAATAAATGGGCATTTTCCGGAAATTAATAGCAAAAATCAGGAAGTATTTCCAGAAAATTCATGCGTCAATATACGAGTCTATAGGGAGGAAACACTATGACATATTCGAAACCACTGCTCGGGTCTTTGATGGCGGGTGTGTGTGGGGCCGCTTTGGTCGCCTCGCCAGCCATTGCTGATAAGATGCCCGAAGAAAAAAGCCTATCAGGCGTCCAGTATGAATTAATCGGGCGCGATGACCTTTATACCTACAAAGCATTGCCGCAATATAACCAAGCACCGTTTCTAGACGCGTTGGTCGCTGCGGGAAAATTGCCACCTGTGAATGAACGTCTGCCAAAAGAACCTGTTGTTTTCAAAACAGGCGCAATGGTGGATGGATTGGGTGAATACGGTGGCGTGTTCCGCCATGTCATTGGTGGCCGTCCAGAAGGCTTTAACTGGCTTGCCGGACAACACCAAGGCTGGGGCGGTATCAACATGGCGGTGCAAGAATGTCTTGTGCGCCAAGGTCCACGCTGGCAAATCAAATCCGAAGAACAATCAGGTCCGCTCCCCAACCTTGCAAAGAGCTGGGAATGGAATTCGGATATGACCGAATTGACCATGCACCTGATCGAAGGGGCAAAATGGTCTGATGGTGATCCATTTGACACCCAAGACATTGCGTTTTGGTATAATGACAACGTCGAAGATACCAATGTCGCATCCCGTATAACCGCAGGTGGTTTTGGCGGTGGCGCAAAACTCGAGGTGATCGACGATTACACGTTCAAATTCATCTTTCCCTCCGCGCAATCAAATACGTTAATCGAAGGATTGGCTTATATCCAAGGTTGCCCTGGCCCAAGCCATATTTTGAAAGATAAACATCCAAAGTATAACAGCGCGGCAAGCTATGATGATTATCTGAACGCGATGCCATCAGACAACGTTCCAATCCCTGTGATGGGCGCATGGGTTCCTGTTGAACACCGCCCGGACGAAATCGTCATCATGCGACGCAACCCCTATTATTGGAAAGTTGACGAAGCAGGCAATCAGTTGCCGTACATCAATGAGATGCACTTTAAACTGACCACATGGGATGATCGTACTACCCAAGCCGTTGCCGGTACTGGTGATTTTTCAAACATGGAAAACCCAGGCAACTTTGTAGAAGCCCTAAAGCAGAGCCAAGACCCAAGCGCGCCAGTTTCGGCCAAATTCGGTCCGCGCACATTGGCGTGGCGGATTGAACTGAACTATGCCGCGAATATGGCTGCATCGGACTACGACAAAGAACTGCGCAATCTGTTCCGCAATCTTGATTTCCGCAAGGCCATGAGCCACGCGATTGATCGTGATGCGGTTGGCCAAGCATTGGCGCGTGGTCCGTTTGCCTATCCCTACATGGGTGGCTTTGCCAGCGGATCGCCATATTACAAAGCCTCAGCAACATTCTACACACCGTTTGACCAAGCGTCTGCTGCCGAAATCTTGGCGGGTCTCGGCCTAAAAGATACTGACGGAAACGGCGTGTTGAACTTGCCGGGCACTGGTGACGATCTGGTGATCGACATGGTCTATAAAGCGCAGCGGAATGATGACCGCAAACAGGTTGATGCAGTGACATCACAATTGGCCGAGGTGGGCATTCGCGTGCTGCCAAAGTCTGTTGATGAAACCAGCTTTGATCCGATGCGCAACTCGGGTGATTTCACCGCGATTTTGCAACGCGCCAACTTTATCCTGCCGACGCGCGAAACATGTGGAAACTTGCCCGTTTCTGACATTTGTCCCGCGTTCCACCTAACCGGTGCAGAGGGACGTGATATGTTGCCATTCGAAGCGGAACTGGCGGATTTGGTCACAAAATTCAATGCAACCGATGATGCAGCAGCCCAAGCGGGTTACGCAGATCGCATGCAAACGATTTTGTCGGAAAACATCTACAACGTTGGCCTCGTGCAAATTCCAGCCGCATTGCTGGTGAACAAGCGCGTGAAAAACGCACATCCTGGCACACCCGTATTCATGTACGAATGGGCCGAGGATAGCGTTATTCGCGAACGTCTGTGGGTTCCTGCAGACCAACAAATTTCGGAACTCCTCCCGAACACGGTTGCAGAATACTAAGCAATCGTTTCCCTTGGTCTGGCGGGGCAACCTGCCAGACTACCCTTTCCCTTTGCTATCCTTAGGAGCCGCGTGTGGATTTCTTGGTCTTTTTTGCAAAAAGAGTTTTGGTTGCGATCCCTTTGTTGATCGGCATCTCGATTGTTTCTTTTGCAATTATTCTGGCCGTTCCAGGCGACTTTGTGGACACGTGGATCGCGAATACATCGGCACAAACGGGCAAATCCTATGACGAACTTTTGCCACAAGCCATGATCATGCGTGAACGTTTGGGATTGGATCAATCCATGGTGATGCAATATCTGTCATGGTTGAAAAACATCGTTTTTGCAGGTGATTTCGGGATGTCGTTCGAACAAAACCGTCCGGTTGTCGACGTGATCGGAACCCGCCTGCCCCGTACTTTATTATTGGCCATTATGACATTGATCTTAGGACAAACAATTGGAGTCTTATTGGGGATTTATGCGGCCACCAACCAATATAGACTGGGCGATAACATCGCGACGCTGGTTGCGTTTTTGGGTATAGTGATTCCGAAATTCGTTGTGTCCTTGGTTATTCTGTATTTGTTGGCCATTGTCTGGCATTCACCCTATATCGGTGCCATCAATTCGGCCGAATTCATTTTACAAGATCATTGGACTTGGGCAAAATTTGTCGATTTTCTAAAACACGTCTGGCCCGTTCTTTTTGTCTCAGTTTGGGCAGGTCAGGCTTATACGACGCGAATGATGCGGGGCAATCTATTGGATGTAATGAACATGCAATACATTGAAACTGCTCGGGCCAAGGGGCTGTCACGCGGCAAGGTTTTGTTCAAACACGCCGTCCCGAATGCATTACACCCCATCATTATGAATTTAGGCAGCCGCTTTGACTATATGATCAAGGGGGAAATCGAAATTGCCATTGTGTTGGGCATACCTACGCTTGGGCCATTGATCCTATCATCGGTCGGTGATCGCGATATGTATGTGGTGTCGGCGATCTTTATGATGGTTGCGGTGCTTTTGGTCATTGGCAACATCTTTGCAGACATTCTGCTGGCTCTTTTAGATCCGCGTGTACGTCGCGCAACGCTGAGCAAGTCATAGGCGGATATGATGGTTGATTTTTCCCAAAACGCCGAAGCGATCACATCAGGGGCCAATCTGTCTTACTGGCAATTGGTACGCCGCCGCTTTGTGCGCAACCGTTATGGCATGATCGGTTTGGTTGCCTGTGTGTTCATTCTGTTCACTGCCGTGTTTGCCGAATTTATTGCGCCCTACCATCCAGAAACCAAAGATCGCAAGACAATCTATTCTCCCCCGCAAATGATCCATATTTTTGCGCCAGACGGCGGGCTCACGCGACCCTATGTGATGGGATACGCCGAAGAAATGGATCCGGTCACTTACGAGATCACCTTTGTATCAGATCCAAATGATGTTCGTGAATTGGCGTTTTTTGTCAAAGGGGATCCGTGGACATTCCTAGGGATAGAGTTTGACAGGCACTTGATTGGCACAACGGACGGATCGTTTGTGCACTTGATTGGCACAGACTCTTTGGGGCGTGACGTATTTTCGCGCATGTTGATCGGGACCCGTATCACCATGTTGATGGGGCTTTTGGTCATGGGCGCGTCCTGTTTCATCGGCACGTTTGTGGGCGTTTCGTCGGGCTATTTTGGCGGCACATTTGACATGATAGTTCAGCGCGTCGTCGAATTCGTCAAAAGCTTTCCTGACCTACCGCTTTATCTAGCGTTGGTGGCTATTTTACCGCGGCGCGCAGAGCCCATGACAATCTTTATTATGTTTGCCTGTATTTTGGTGTTGTTGCGCTGGGCGGATTTATCGCGTGAATTGCGCGGCAAGGTTATTTCCATCCGCTCAATGGATTACGTGCGCGCGGCCGTTGCGGTTGGGGCCTCAGATGGGCGCATCATTCGCCGGCATATTGTTCCAAATACGTCGTCACATATTATCGTTTGGGCGACCTATCAATTGCCCGAAGTCATTCTACTGGAAAGTTTTTTATCCTTTTTGGGTGTTGGTGTCCAAGCGCCGATGGTGTCATGGGGCACGATGTTGAACCAAGTGCGCGATTTCCAATCGCTTGCAGCCGCGCCATGGCTAATGGCACCTGTGGGCATGATCGTGATTTCAGTATTGGCCTTTAACGCCTTTGGCGATGGGCTGCGTGATGCAATGGATCCCTATTCCCATGACTGAGCCGTTGTTGAAAATTGAAAATGTTGCGGTTGATTTTAGGACCGCCACTGGGCTGGTTCGGGCTGTGCGCGGCGTCAGCTATGATGTGGCGCGCGGCGAAACATTGGCGGTGGTGGGCGAATCTGGATCTGGGAAATCCGTTACAGCGCGCGCAATAATGTCGATGTTGGCAGACAACGCGCAGGTCGGTCCAGAGACAAAAATTTGGTTTCAAGGGCAAGACATCTCAGAATATTCCGAAGCCCAGATGTTGCGTCTACGCGGTGATCGAATTTCGATGATTTTTCAGGAACCCTTGACATCGCTCAACCCGATTTACAAGGTCGGCGACCAAGTGGCGGAAATCATCCAAATCCATCGACCTATGCCCAAACAACAAGCTTTGGATGAGGTCGTGCAATTGTTTCGCGAAGTGCAATTGCCAGATCCAGAAGCGCGTATAAACCAATACCCACATGAAATGTCTGGTGGCCAACGCCAACGGGTGATGATTGCCATGGCCTTGGCCAACAAACCTGATTTGTTGATCGCAGACGAACCGACCACCGCGTTGGACGTGACAGTCCAAGCCGAAATTTTGTCCCTCTTAAAAGCGCTGCAAAAAAGCCATAATATGGCAGTGATTTTGATTACGCATGATCTAACGGTCGTTGAAAAAACATCCGATAAAGTGGTTGTTATGCGCTATGGCGAAGTGGTCGAGCACGGCACAACCAAAGACATTTTTTCCAATCCTCAACATCCCTATACCAAGCATCTTTTAGCCAGCGATCCAAAGGGAACACCCGATCCACTGGATCCAGATGCGGCAGCGTTGATGCAAGCCACGAACATGCGTGTTGCGTTCCGCATTTCGCATGGCGGTTTCTTTTCTAGACAAAAAACAGACATCGCTGCCGTTAACGACATTTCCTGTGCCATTCGACGCGGTGAAACGCTTGGGATCGTGGGTGAATCGGGATCGGGTAAAACCACATTGGGCATGGCGATGATCAAACTTTTGGACGCGAATGCCGGCCAAATCCATTTTGACGGTCAGCGCATTGATCATCTTAGCCGCCGCGACATGCGTCCGCTGAGACCGCGGATCCAAGTGGTGTTCCAAGATCCATTTTCATCGCTTAATCCGCGCATGATCATCCGTCAGATTATCGAAGAAGGTCTGATCGTGAATGGAATCGGTGCATCAACGGCCGAGCGCCAAGAATTGGTGGGGCGTGCCTTGGATGATGTCCAAATGCCCCGCGATGCAATGAACCGGTTTCCACACGAATTTTCAGGGGGCCAACGCCAACGTTTGGCAATTGCACGCGCCTTGTCGCTGAACCCGGAATTTATTTTACTCGATGAACCGACATCTGCATTAGATCTATCGATCCAAGCGCAAATCATTGATCTGTTGCGCGACCTGCGGGCCAAACATGATCTAAGCTATATGTTCATCAGCCATGATCTAAAGGTCGTAAAAGCGCTGTGTCATAATGTTATTGTGATGCAGCATGGCAATGTCATCGAAACCGGACCTACATCTAGGGTCCTTGAACACCCCCAAACTGCGTATACCCAGCGTCTGGTTGATGCTGCGTTTAACGTAATTTCCGCCTAAGCCGTTATGAGGAATTAAATATGACAGCTCATCCAAAAATCACCTTCATCGGAGCGGGATCAACCGTTTTCATGAAAAATATCATTGGCGATGTCTTACAACGCGATGCGTTGAAAAATGCCCATGTCGCATTGATGGATATCAACCCAGAACGGCTTGCCGAAAGCCAAATCGTGTTTGAAAAGCTGGTATCAACCCTTGGTGTAGGTGCCACACATTCGCTGCACTTAAATCAACGCGAGGCGCTAGAAGGCGCGGATTTTGTGGTTGTTGCGTTTCAAATCGGTGGCTTTGAACCTTGCACCGTCACGGACTTTGACGTGCCAAAGAAATTCGGTTTGCGCCAAACAATCGCTGATACCTTAGGCATTGGCGGCATCATGCGCGGATTGCGGACGGTTCCTCATTTATGGTCGATATGCGAAGATATGATGGACGTCTGCCCCGAGGCTTTGATGTTGCAATACGTCAACCCTATGGCCATTAACACTTGGGCGATTGCTGCGAAATACCCCAAGATCAAACAGGTGGGATTGTGCCATTCTGTGCAAGGTACGGCACATGAGCTGGCGTCTGATTTACAAATCCCAATTGAAAAAATCCGCTATCAATCTGTGGGCATCAACCATGTCGCCTATTTCGTCAAATTCGAAGAAATCATGGAGGATGGCAGCTATCGCGATTTATATCCCGATTTACAAAAGGGATATGCAAACGGCACCTACCCCCGCCCCGAAAGCAGCTGGAACCCACGATGCCCCAACAAAGTCCGTTATGAAATGATGAAAAAGCTGGGCTATTTCGCAACAGAAAGTTCGGAACATTTTGCCGAATATGTGCCGTGGTTTATCAAACGCGACCGACCCGATTTAATCGAACGGTTTGGCATACCGCTAGATGAATATCCTAAACGCTGCGTGGAACAGGTGGAACGGTGGAAAGATCAGCTGGAAGCGTTCAAAACCGCCAATCATATCGAAGTGCCAAGCTCGGTTGAATATGCGTCTGAAATCATCAACTCGGTCTGGACCGGAACACCAAGCGTGATCTATGGCAATATTGCCAATCATGGATACGTCCCTCAGTTGCCCGAAGGCTGTGCGGTCGAGGTACCTTGCCTTGTTGATCGCAATGGGATCCAACCCACACGCGTTGAAAATGTCCCCCCCCAGTTGATTGCGATCATGCGGTCGAATATCAATGTCCAAGAATTGACAGTCCAAGCGTTGCTAACCCAAAACCGCGAACATATCTATCATGCGGCAATGATGGATCCGCACACGGGCGCGGAACTGGACCTGGATCAAATTTGGGAATTGGTGGATGAACTTATTGACCAACATGGCGCTTGGTTACCCGAATGGTTGTCTGGCGCGCCAAAGATGCGTGTGGCCTAAAGGATGACTGAAACAACAAGCAGCGCGTCAAAGCATCTTGTTGTTGTCGGGGGCGGCACCGCCGGCTGGCTGTCTGCAATGATTTTGCAGGCCGAGGCACGGCGGGCCAAACGTCCGCTAACAATCACCTTGATCGAAAGCTCGAAAATACCGACAATTGGCGTGGGCGAAGGTACGACGTCAATTTTTGGTGGCGTGTTACAAGCGCTGGGCCTAGATGAGGCCGAATTTTTGGCCAAAACAGATGCAACAATCAAATACGGCATCAGACACCGTGATTGGCGCAGATTGGGCCACAGCTATGATGGCCCGATTGACGATCCTTATGCCTTGGCAGATCGCGTGCCAGATGCCGGTGCTTGGATCGATACATTTTGCGTGGCAGCCGGGCGATCCGTTACAGAACCGCATCTGTTTGCCGCGCTCATGGGGGCGGGCAAAGCGCCCGTAGCAGATCAAAATGGGCGCGTACTGGCAATCAGTCAGTTTCATCATGCCTACCACTTTGATCAAGCAAAGGTTGGTGCGTTCCTGCGTGAAAAATCAGCTGGAATTAGCCTTGTAGATGCAACGGTCGAAAACGTTTTTCGGGACGCCGAGACAGGGCATATCAGGCACCTAACGCTGGATAATGGGACAACGCTCGCAGCAGATTTTTTCATCGACTGCACGGGGTTTCGACGTCGTTTGATCGGCCAAGAAATGGGGGCAAAGTGGCAAAGCTATGGTGACGTATTACCCGTCAATCGTGCGATGCCCTTTTGGATTGATTTGCCCTCGGACGCGGAAATTCCCGCCTATACGTTGGCATGGGCCCAAGGGTCAGGATGGATGTGGCAAATCCCTACGCAAGGCCGCATTGGATGTGGGTATGTTTATTCAGACCGTCATATAAAGCCTGATCAGGCCAAAACAGAAATCGAAACCACACTGGGCCATACGATTGAACCGCGTGCCGATATTGTGATCGACGCGGGCCGTTTGCAAAATGTTTGGGTTGGCAATGTTCTGGCATTAGGGCTAGCCTCAAGTTTCCTAGAACCTCTTGAGGCGACGTCAATCCATGGCACCCTCGTTGCAACTTTGCTATTTGCAAAAAGGCATTTGCAAAGTTTGGATCAAACATCTGACACTGCCCGTGCGACCTTTAATGCCGCAATCGCAGATCAGGTGGACGATTTTCGCGACTTCATCAATCTACATTATGTCACCGAACGGCGGGACACTCTATTTTGGCGTGATGTTGCAGATACCTTTATTCAACCGCAAACGCGTGAGAAAGTCGAATTTTGGTCACGAAATATGCCAAGTTCACATGATTTCAAAAACGCGCTGGATGGATTACCCCATGTCGAAGAGTTATTGCATTATCCCGTTCTCGATGGGCTTGGCCTTTTAAACCGAAATGTCGCAAAAGCCGTGATGCAACACAATCCAAAGCTTCGCGCCTTTGCGCGCGACACGGTTGATCACCTAACCAAACAGTCACGTGCCTTGTCCGCGCGCGCCCTTTCCCATCATGCGTGGTTAACATCACTACGCACAAACGAGGCTTAGTATGAATAAAACGGTCACTTTTCATGATCTTGCAGGAAAAAGCGTCTTTGTAACAGGGGGCGGATCCGGCATTGGAGCGTCCCTGACAGAGGGCTTTTTGGAACAAGGCGCACAGGTGTCATTTGTACAGCGTTCTGATGCGACCGAGTTTTGTAATGCCATGGGTGCTAAATATCAAAACCGTCCAACCTTTATCCCCTGTGACATCACAGATATCGCCGCCCTGAACCAAGCGATTGCATCGACCGTGACCCATCAAAACGGATTGGACATTTTGGTTAATAATGCCGCCAACGACCAACGCCATCAGACGTCCGAGGTCGACGAAGCATTTTGGGATTGGTCCACATCTATCAATCTCAAAGCCTATTTCTTTGCTTGCCAAGCAGCGGCTGAGCATATGAAATCGAATGGCGGCGGATCTATCATTAACTTTTCATCAATCAGTTATATGATGGGCAACGCAGGCTATCCGATTTACACCACATCTAACGCAGGTATCACCGGCATGACCCGCAGTTTGGCACGGGAATTTGGGCCAGACAAAATACGGGTAAATGCGTTGGCGCCTGGTTGGGTATTGACGGAAAAACAATTGGACAAATGGGCCACGCCCGATTCGCTGGCGGCACATTTGGAACGCCAATGTTTAAAGGATCATCTTTCCCCAAAAGACATCGTTGACACCACCCTGTTCCTTGCCTCTGATGCAAGCCGTATGATGACGGGTCAGGCTGTGGTCGTTGATGGCGGTGTGGTAACCACGGGCTAAACATGCAACACATCGAGAGCGATATGAAACGCACCATCGGCACTTGTTATTATCCAGAGCACTGGCCAGAAGACATCTGGTCCCAAGATGCACAACGCATGGTCGAAGCAGGTTTAACCTGGGTTCGCATCGGTGAATTTGCATGGACACGCCTGGAACCAAGTCCCGGCCAGTATGATTTTGATTGGCTGGATCGCGCGATTACGGTTTTGGGCGATGCGGGGTTGCGTGTTGTTTTGGGGACCCCAACAGCCACGCCACCACGTTGGATGATCGACAAACACCCCGACATGATTGCCATTGATCGCGACGGCAAGCCGCGGAAATTTGGTTCACGGCGGCATTATTGTTTTTCGCACTTAGGATACCAAGCTGAATGCGCGCGCATCGTCAAAAAGATGGCGCAACGATATGGCACAAACCCCAATATTGCCGCTTGGCAAACCGATAATGAATATGGCTGCCATGACACGACCCTGTCCTATAGCGACGCGGCGCGCACCGCGTTTCAAGCTTGGCTGCGCAAACAGTTTGCGACAACAGGAAACGATGGTGACATCGGCGCGCTCAACGCCGCTTGGGGCAATGTGTTTTGGTCGATGGATTATGCAAATTTCGATCAGATCGATCTGCCGAATTTAACAGTCACAGAACCCAACCCGTCGCACAGCCTAGCCTTTCGACAATTCAGTTCGGATCAGGTTGTCGCATTCAACAAAATACAGGTGGATATTATTCGCCAGTATTCTAATGCTCCTATCGCGCATAACTATATGGGTCGGATCACAGATTTTGACCATTTCAAAGTTGGTGAATGCCTCGATATTGCCAGTTGGGACAGCTATCCGTTGGGTTTCCTAGAAGATCGCGTGGACGCTGACGAAGCGCACAAAGCACACTATGCAAAACAGGGTGACCCGGATTTCCAAGCCTTTCATCATGATCTATACCGCGCCGTCGGGCGTGGCCGATGGTGGATTATGGAACAACAACCCGGTCCCGTAAATTGGGCCCCCTATAACCCTGCGCCATTGGCTGGAATGGTGCGGTTGTGGTCATGGGAAGCCTTTGCCCATGGCGCCGAAGCTGTCTGTTATTTCCGTTGGCGCCAAGCCCCTATGGCCCAAGAGCAAATGCACGCAGGCCTTTTGCGGCCGGACAGTGCAGATGCCCCAGCACTGGCCGAAGCGCGACAAGTTGCCCAAGAAATCGCAAATGCGCCCGCGGTCAGCATTTCACAGGCACCCGTGGCAATCATCTTTGATTACAATTCTGATTTTGCTTGGTCTGTGCAACCACATGGCAAAGGGCTGAATTACTTTTCATTGGTTTTTCAGGTCTATCGTGCGCTTAGGTCATTGGGCCTTTCTATTGATATCTTGCCCCCCTCAACGCGTGATTTCACCGGCTACAAAATGGTGTTTGTCCCGGGGATGATCCATGTGGCGGGTGATCTCATTGACGCTTTGGCCTCCGCTGATGCACGTGTGATTTATGGCCCACGCACCGCAGCACGGGGCGAACACTTGACCATCCCGACGCCCTTGCCGCCTCGGATGACAGGTCTGGATGTCACGGTATCCTATGTCGAAAGCCTGCGACCAAGCCTGTCTTTGGCATTAAAGAACGGTGGTCAGGTTACCGGATATTTCGAACACTTAGAAACATCTGCCGTGATCGAAGAGCAAACCACGACTGGTTGCCCCGCGGTTGTAGAACAAGGTCATCAAGTTTATGTTGCAGGCTGGTTCGATCACACTGGCTGGCGTGCATTAATTAAACGTCAAGCGGCTGGCGCAGGTCTGTCCGTGATTGATCTGCCCGACGGGCTGCGCTGTCGAGACACGCGGACAGAACGGTTTTGGATCAACTATGACACGCAAGATCATAATATAAATGGAAAATGTGTACCAGCAGCATCCTATTTACGCGAAGACCTAGAGACCCCTGTGACGCGGTGACGCGAAGCCAAAGTGTTGCAAACCAAAACAAAAGACTTAGGGTGTATCAACGCGGCATTTTATAAATGTTGTGACCAACCTTTTTATGTTCAACTGCCAAAAGGAAAACCCGATGGAAAACACCACCCTTGGGACCAAGGTTCCGACACAAGGTTTACATCATGTAACGCTAGTGGGTGCGGATAGACAAACGTCGATTGATTTCTGGCAAGGCCTATTGGGAATGCCATTTGTTTTTGAACAACCCAATCTTGATAACCCCGAGGAATCTCATCTTTACTTCGATCCCGGTGATGGGCGATTGATCACTATTTTCACTAACGAAGGTCGAACGCCACATCAAAAGCGTGTCCCGCAAGATATAGGTGCAGTGCATCATATAGCATTCGACGTAAGCCAATCTGTATTTGAGCAAATAGAAGAACGGTTCAAGGCGCGTGGGCAAGCCTATGTTGGGCCCAAAGACCGCGGCTTTATGAAATCTATTTATTTCAGAGATCCGTTGGGGCTATTGATAGAATTGGCATCCTATACATTCACCGTCCCCGAAGGTTTTCGGGTCGCCGATATCATGATCACCGCGCATCGCGCACGCGTCGCGGAAGGCGCGTATAATATTCAACAACGCCATATCGCCTTGGCAATCGAACAGCTGATGGGGACGCGTGATACCCTTTGACATAGCTTACATAAACAGCATCTAAGCCTGATAGATGACATAGAGGTAGGACATGACCAAAAGTTCAGATCACCAAAGTATAAACACCAGCTGCGAGGCCTGCGAATTTGATTCACCAATCGTCAGCGAACAAGATCTA
>RFZH01000380.1 GCA_009920815.1 Paracoccaceae bacterium | reverse complement strand
ATGCCGGGCAATGTCCAGCCTTGTTCTGGGCCAACGATATGCACGATGCCCTGACGCACGTCAGACACGGGGTAATAATGAATGCCGAAATCCTTGGCGTTTTTGTCCAGTGCTTCGACCTGAATACGGCTTTCTTCGTTTTCGATGACGCCTGACGCACGATCCAGCGTCGTTGGCACGTTGTGATCTGGCACAGCGATGGTTTTTTCAGGCGCGCGCACTTTGCGGCCCGCCATACGCAGACCTTCGAACGCTTGGGGCGATGTCACTTCGTGCACAAGGTGACGATCGATGTACAACAAACACGTGCCGTCAGCGTCCTCAGACACCACATGGGCATCCCAGATTTTATCATAGAGTGTTTTTGGGGCGGTCATTTCATTCCTCTCCCACTAGAGTTTGCAAATTTTGGTGATTTTCGGGGCCTGTGGCGTCACAGGCTGGCAAGCACAGTGGTCATAGCGCCAAAAAACCGCCAAGGCAGCCGCGCACGATCATCCATGTTGAATCTTTGTTTCATGGCGCATTGGATACAATATGTAACCGAGTCTCGCAAGGTGTGGAATTTGTGGCACCACCCGAGCCACCGAGGAAAGGTCTTGTTAACGATTTATTATTATTGGGAACGCAAGTTAACGCCATCTGGTAGGGCAAATCGATGGATGACACAATTCGCTGGTTAGCGGTTTTTATAATTTTTGCCGGAATAATTGGTCAAGTTAGTACCAGGGACTGGGAAAATAAACGCCAGGGCATTGCAATTTTGCTTCAAATAATTGGGCTATTGATGTGCGTCTTAATCTGGAGCTTTGCATAAGTCAGGCGCCAGAATTGCGTGCCCCCAAGTTCGCGTAGTTCGCGAAAGATCAGAGCGCAGTTTTGGTTTGATTTCTTTGTCCATCGATCAGTGCGTTTAGCTCATGCAATGGCAGCATTTAAGACATTTTCTCATTTCATATTGCAGATCATTGCAACTTTGAATGAGGCAACAACCCAGCACGCAAAAATTGGATTTTATTTTCGTCGCAACCGATATTGGTGTTTGGTTCGTCGTTTTTGCCGTCAATCCCACCGCGACAGGGCGTCTTCGTCTTCTGGCTTGGCTTCGAC
>RFZH01000379.1 GCA_009920815.1 Paracoccaceae bacterium | reverse complement strand
TGTGGCCCATCTTTCCAGATGGTTCTAGTCACTCTCAAGGCTCGGCTGGTCCGCGTTCGCTCGCCACTACTAGCGGAGTCTCTATTGATGTCCTTTCCTCCGGGTACTTAGATGTTTCAGTTCCCCGGGTTTGCTCTTAAAGACCTATGTATTCAGTCCTTAAGTACCTGGTTCAGCCCGTTATAAGCAGCCCACAAGCGAACTTGGTGGCTATTATAACAAACTGTCAGGTGGGTTCCCCCATTCAGAGATCCATGGATCAAAGCTTATTCTCAGCTCCCCATGGCTTATCGCAGAGTATCACGTCTTTCATCGCCTCTTACTGCCAAGGCATCCACCAAACGCCCTTCTCGCGCTTGATTTGATCCAGAAAGAGACAGACTTGCGTCTATCAGACGGGGCTGGTTCGACCCGTCGTTCTGTTTCTGGTCAAAAGCATACTTTCCCGCACTACTCTCAGAGTAGTGCATTGATACGATCCGTAGATCGCATCTGGTTAGTGTACTTGACTTGGACAACATTGCTCGTTTCAGCGCCGCAGACGCCCGGTTCCCTGAGGAAGGGAGCTCCGAACGCTCGCTGATCTTGCGATCAGCACGTCACTGAGGCTGACTTCGTTACTTCGAAGCGCCAAGCAATTGTTGATATTATCTCTCTATACGATGTCAATTGAGACCGAAGTCTCGCGTCCGGTTGGACGACCAAACACACAGTCATGTGCTTGATGATCAAACCAGTTCGGGCCGCAATGGTGGAGCCTAGGAGGATCGAACTCCTGACCTCCTGAATGCAAATCAGGCGCTCTCCCAGCTGAGCTAAGGCCCCATTCTGCGTTGAATGGTGGGTCGAGGAGGACTCGAACCTCCGACCTCACGCTTATCAGGCGTGCGCTCTAACCACCTGAGCTACCGACCCATACGGGCGGTAGCCCGTTTTCGTTCTGAAGAGATATGAGGACGGCTCGGTTCGTGTATGACCGGCTTTGATTGCCAGTCTGCTAAGTGTTTCCTGTAGAGAGTGGCGAACCATTCTCTGGTGGAAACATCCTTAGAAAGGAGGTGATCCAGCCGCAGGTTCCCCTACGGCTACCTTGTTACGACTTCACCCCAG
>RFZH01000378.1 GCA_009920815.1 Paracoccaceae bacterium | reverse complement strand
CCCCGCGCGTCAAGCCCATATCAACGCAGGCCTGCCCATCGAAAGCGCGGCTTGGGGCATCAACCAAGTGTGCGGCTCGGGGCTGCGCGCTGTGGCCCTTGGCGCCCAGCATATTCAATTGGGCGACGCCGCGATTGTCGCCGCTGGCGGCCAAGAAAACATGTCCCTGTCCACGCATGTGGCGCACCTGCGTGCCGGCCACAAAATGGGTGACGTGAAATATATCGACTCGATGATCAAAGATGGCCTGTGGGATGCGTTCAACGGCTACCACATGGGCCAAACGGCAGAAAACGTGGCCGACAAATGGCAAATCAGCCGCGATATGCAGGATGCATTTGCATTGGCCAGCCAAAACAAGGCCGAAGCCGCCCAAAAAGCTGGCAAGTTCGCCGATGAAATCGTGCCCTTCACCATTTCCACCCGCAAAGGTGATATTGTGGTGGACCAAGACGAATATATCCGCCACGGCGCCACGCTGGAAAGCATGCAAAAGCTGCGCCCGGCCTTCACAAAAGACGGCAGCGTAACCGCGGCCAATGCTTCGGGCATCAATGACGGGGCCGCCGCCGTTTTGTTGATGAGCGCGGACGAGGCCGAACGCCGTGGCCTGCAGCCGCTGGCGCGCATCGCCTCTTACGCCACCGCAGGGCTGGACCCGGCAATCATGGGCGTGGGCCCCATTCACGCCAGCCGCAAAGCGCTGGAAAAAGCAGGCTGGTCGGCCCAAGATCTGGATCTGGTCGAAGCCAACGAAGCCTTTGCAGCGCAGGCCTGTGCCGTGAACAAAGACATGGGCTGGAACCCCGACATCGTGAATGTGAACGGTGGCGCCATCGCCATTGGCCACCCCATCGGCGCCTCGGGCTGCCGCATTCTGAACACCTTGCTGTTTGAAATGCAGCGCCGCGACGCCAAAAAAGGCCTTGCCACATTGTGCATCGGCGGCGGCATGGGCGTTGCCATGTGCCTAGATCGCCCGTAACCAGCCGGACACGATATAAAAGGCGCCTTCGGGCGCCTTTTTTCTGCAGCGCGACAAAAAAAATGCCGCAGGGCGGAAAATGTTAGCGCAATATTGTTGCGAAAAGCTTTTTAAAAAAGTAACAGA
>RFZH01000377.1 GCA_009920815.1 Paracoccaceae bacterium | reverse complement strand
GGGGCGGAATCGAACCACCGACACGAGGATTTTCAATCCACTGCTCTACCCCTGAGCTACCCGGGCACGGGTGCAGCATGACTGCGGGTGGCGCTCTGATATGTCAGCGGGGCGAGGCTGTCCAGAGGGTATGTGAAGAAATTGCAAGAAATCTGTGCGCATTGGGGTGGGGCGACTCGGGCTATCTGACCAGGCCCCCCAGATTCGCAGTGAAAACAGCCCAAGTAGGTGGTGATTTCGACCAAAGGTTAAAAAATAGCCACCAATAAATTGTGTAAAGTCAGCATGTTATATCCATTTCCCTGAAGAATTCGAAAAAAATGATAAGTTGGATGCAAAAACCGCTTGCGCCCAAAATGGGTTATGACTAAACACCCCTTCACCGGCGGCGCTGATGGCGCGGTTGGTTGGGGATCGGGCCGCTGAGGCGGTTAGGTTTCTAGGAAATCTGAGGCAGATTGAGCGGGTTGCGTCGTTGATTTAGGGCGCGCTTGTTGGATTTTTGTCTCGTGCTGTTTGACATTGATAGAACACTGAAGAGATATGCGGGCGGTTTGGTCTGTTTTCGACGGATCGACGTCTGTATATCGCGCTCTTAGGGTTTCGGCCCGATGATGGAGTGTCAGCTTCACTGTTTGTCGGCTTTCGGTTTCTTAGGAGACTGAAGCACACAAACAGAGACTTCATCAGGTTTAGCCACCTGATGAGATGTGCAGAGGTTCGGACGTCAAGGATATGCTGGCAACAGCATTTCAACTTGAGAGTTTGATCCTGGCTCAGAACGAACGCTGGCGGCAGGCCTAACACATGCAAGTCGAGCGAGACCTTCGGGTCTAGCGGCGGACGGGTGAGTAACGCGTGGGAACGTGCCCTTCTCTACGGAATAGTCCCGGGAAACTGGGTTTAATACCGTATACGCCCTTCGGGGGAAAGATTTATCGGAGAAGGATCGGCCCGCGTTGGATTAGGTAGTTGGTGGGGTAATGGCCTACCAAGCCGACGATCCATAGCTGGTTTGAGAGGATGATCAGCCACACTGGGACTGAGACACGGCCCAGACTCCTACGGGAGGCAGCAGTGGGGAATCTTAGACAATGGGGGAAACCCTGATCTAGCCATGCC
>RFZH01000376.1 GCA_009920815.1 Paracoccaceae bacterium | reverse complement strand
GCAATCCCATATTCGTTCAGACCGCCCCCTTTGGGTCGTGCATCAAATACATCAACTTGATGACCTTTGACCGCCAAACGATGTGCAGCCGACAACCCAGCAGGCCCCGCCCCTACAACCGCAACTTTATGACCCGTGGCGGCTGCACGATTAAAGGGATGGACAGACTTGGACATCAAACGATCCGTTGCGTATCGTTGTAAGCGGCCGATATCCACAGGTTTATGTTCTGCATCATTACGTACACAGGATTTTTCACACAGCGTTTCCACTGGGCACACCCTTGCGCACATTCCGCCCAGAATATTTTGCTCAAAAATTGTCTTTGCAGCCGCCTCAGGTATTCCAGTCGAAATTTGTCGAATGAACAACGGAATATCTATGTCCGAGGGGCAAGCTTCGACGCAGGGGGCATCAAAACAAAAATAACACCGATCAGCTGCAACCAACGCTTCGTGATCGTTCAATGGAGGGTGCAGCTCTTGAAAGTTCTGTTTTATGGCATCTTCTGGCAGACGCCCTGTCGCAACTGCTGGCGATATCTGTTCATTTGACATAGTCGATTCCCTGTTGTTTATTTTTTACCGCATGGTCAAATTTTTATCATTAAATCAAAAAAAGCAAGAAAAATTTTCGATTTTTTCATTTGCACAAAAAAAGCCAGCGCAAAAATATGCACTGGCTATTGGTTTAAAAATTAGACATTTTTTATTTCAACGCCAAATCTGTTATAGCATGTGTCCATGCACCTTCTGGGGCTTTGGTGATCACCGGATCCGATCCCCCCGCTAAAAGAGAATCAACCGTGCGCTGATAATCGGCAACATCTAGGGCACCGTTTGAACCCGCGGTTAATTTTGCAACTTCGCCCATCATACGGACTTGATGATTTTCGGTTTGCGCACCGGTTTCATCGTATTCCAAAACAATCATCGCTGCGTCACTTGGGTTTTCTTCGGCCCATTTCCATCCCTTCATGGATGCCCGAACAAAGCGCACCATTCTGTCGTTAAACGCTGGGTCAGATAAGTTACCCTCAAGCACATAAAGCCCGTCTTCCAATGTGGCGACCCCTTGATCTTCGTATTTGAAGGTCACCAAATCATCAGGGCTAAGGCCCGCATCAAT
>RFZH01000375.1 GCA_009920815.1 Paracoccaceae bacterium | reverse complement strand
GAAACGTCTTCCTATCCCAGTGGAGATAATCAGGCGAATACAAGAGGAATGCTACCGTCTTGACGATGAGATGCGCTGGTTGGTTGCCCTTATCAGCGATACAGGAATGCGCTTACCTGAGGCAGCAGGGCTGCATATGGACGACATTAGACTAGATGGAGACATCCCACATGTCGTTGTCCAGCCACATCCTTGGCGTAGCCTCAAGACGGCTGCAAGTGAGAGGAAGATACCACTTGTCGGAGCATCTCTTTGGGCAGCCCAGCGCATAGCAGGTCAAGCTACTGATCCTGTCTTTGCATTCCCTCGCTATAATAGGTCAGGCCAAACCAATGGTAACTCTGCAAGCGCTGCTCTCAACAACTGGTTAAAGAGCTATGTGCCTGATGGATGCAGTGTCCATAGTTTCAGGCATTCAATGCGAGACAGATTAAGAGCTGTTAACTGCCCAACAGAAATGATTGATCAGATAGGGGGTTGGTCAAGAGAAACCATAGGGCAAGGATATGGCGAGGGGTATGATTTAAATAACACTTACCAGTGGTTAATGCAGATGGGTTAATAATCTATACCATCGCCACGCAGCTTTGTGAGGCTTCACTCCATATCATTCCTACTGGGCAAAACTTTGATGGATCTGCGCCACTATCAGGACAAGCAGGTAAGCTTTCAGCAAAGGCAGTGTTAGCAATAAACATAACTATGAAAACAGATTTCTTAATCATGAGCCATCACCATATCTGTTGAAAACATCGTACTTCTTCCACAGATTACAGCTTGTATTCTGCATCATGATTAAACCATAATCGTCGCCATTCACAGAACAGTACCCAACAACACGATCATAAGTCATTGCACCCGTCAGTTGGCAAATCACAGACGCACCTTCATATCTTTTGGCATATTTTGTTACTTGTTTGCCTTCTTTTGTTTTATTCTCTGGGCAATCTAATGCGGCAAGTCTAACTGGTATGCCACCCACCTCAAACGTATCTCCATCTCTAACATGTGTGATAGTTCCAGATAGCAGTGTTTGTTGATCTATTGAGAGAGCTGCTGTTGCAATGAATGCTGCGTATATGAACGTTGGCCAACCTAACATCTATTGATAGACTTTCCATTGAGCGCAGCCAAAGTTT
>RFZH01000374.1 GCA_009920815.1 Paracoccaceae bacterium | reverse complement strand
CGTATCAATTGTTCAGACATATCGGGGGATGCCAATTTTGAAGCAATCCGATAGGCAAGCGCTTGTTCGATGCCACGGTGGTGCAAAACGCATGAATGCAACATCCCACCCAACAGCGGTTCTTGTTCAACCGCGTCTTGCGCTTCTTGAACAAGGCGCCCCCAGATAGGGTCCAGTTGTGAAATATTCTCTAGTGTCTTTGCCATTTGGTCATTCCTCGTTGGCGCCAAATATAATATCTTTGGTGCAAAAAACAATGAATGATTTGAAAATGCACAAAAACTATCGGTTTTGGCGTTCAAGAATTGTTTGACATACAACCAAAAACGCATGTGCGTAATTGGCGTCATTGCCGAATGGTTCAGGGGGCATCGCCTCGTATGCAAGTGCGCTAGCGATCGTTCCTGTTCCGTAAAGATGTGGCCGGCCAAAACGTTTACGATACTTATCGGCCCAATGCGCACGATCAAACAAGGTGTCACAGGCTAAACGACGTGCACTTGGCGGCACGCACATTAAATAACGTGCCGCCCAAGCCATATTTATCGGTAAAATTGGTCTCATCCCAGCGGCTGTTTCGTTGATAAACCCGTACCATAACTTGCTATTTCGACCTCGAAATATGCAGTTTCGTCAAAATACCCCAGGCCGTTCAATTCATCCATCGCAATTGCACATTCAGGAGTTTGCGTCACTTTGGTCAACGCATGTTCAGAATTTTTAAGAACCCGAACAATATATTCTTCGCGCTCCTCTCCTAGGGGGATATCGGTGTCAAACCATGTGTCCGCATCGATCCGACCACGACGCACCCACGACACCACCAGTTCGCTAGATGTCGATTTTGATCGCACATGCACAGGCGATTGAGCAGCCTTATCTGACTGGTCCATCTTAAATATTAGTGCATGATTGGCCTCTGATCCAGCGTTATGTTGGCTTCAGGAGCCGGTGGGCGATAGCCCAGTGCACTGTGTGGTCTCTTGGTGTTGTAGTGTTTCCTCCATTCTTCAATAATGATCTGTGCTTCTCGCAGACTGTAGAATATCTCACAATTAAGCAGTTAATCTGTGAACCTGGCATTAAAGCTTTCACAGTATCCATTCTCCCATGGGCTGCCAGGTTCGATGTAAGCCGTCT
>RFZH01000373.1 GCA_009920815.1 Paracoccaceae bacterium | reverse complement strand
AAAATTTCGGTGTAGATTTGACGAATCCCCTGTTAATGTTTGAACAATATAAACAGGAGACTTTTGCTGATGAGCTATGGAGTAAATTCCATACAAATCCACAAGAAATTGAGATTGGATAAGCGGGCAGGGAGCGAGAACTGGTATGCTCGTTTGACACTGCCAAATGGCAAGAGACTGATTAAGACAACAAAGACTGACGACTTAGAGATAGCTAAAGGAGTCGCACTACGCCTTTACTATGAAGTCGATGCAAGAATTCAAAACAAACTGCCTGCGACCACCCGCAAATTCAAAGATGCTGCAAAACACGCTATTGCTCGTATGGACGCAGAACTAAGAGAAGGTGTGGGAAAACAAGCTTACAAAGACTACATACAAGCGCTCAACAAGTGGCTTATTCCATACTTTGGGGGCACGGATATAGCCAAGCTCGATTTGGCTGCTGTAACGGCGTTTGATGCGTGGCGCACGGAGCAGAACGGTAAGGTGCCAGCACAAAGTACAATCAACAATCACAATGCTGCGCTGAATAGAGTTTTAGATGAAGCAGAGCTCAATGGCTGGATTGTAAAGTCACTGCGTCCAACACTTTTGAACAAGGGTATCAAAACAGAGAGCAGGGGCAGCTTTAGTGTTGAAGAATACCGCACGATTTACACCGCACTGCGCAGCTTTCATAAAGAGACGAACAATCTCAAAGCTGCAGCGACACGAGAAACACTTAGAAACTATGTTCTGTTTTTAGCCAACACTGGAATAAGACATGGCACAGAAGCACTAGGTTTACGCTGGCGGAATATAGAATGGTATGAACGTGACGGGGAACGTTATTTGGCTATCAATGTAGATGGCAAGACAAACAAGCGCACAGCTATCGCAAGAGACAGAGTGGTAGACTTTCTGTGGCGGCAAGCACAACACAATGCCAAAATTCAAGTTGCAGACTTTGATGCATTGATTGCGCGGAAATCAAACGAACTTGTCTTCACAACACGGCTTGGTGCTGTGGTTACAGTTCACAATCTCAATGCAGCGTTTAACAAGCTACTAGATGACTTAAATCTCAAAACAGGCGCAGATGATAGAGCACGCACACTGTACAGCTGGCGGCATTTCTATGCGACGCAGGATTTAGAGCGTGGTATCAGCAC
>RFZH01000372.1 GCA_009920815.1 Paracoccaceae bacterium | reverse complement strand
GCCTTTGGAACGGGTCGTTTATCGGTGGGTGTCTTTCGGGCAGTGATTATTGAAACAATCTATACCACTGTTGCGCTTTATGCTGTGCTGTTTGGCGCGCTGATGCTGTCAAAACTGTTAACAATGTCAGGCTTGGCCACAGGTGTTTTGGCGCTGGTTCAATCCACAGGGTTAGAGGGCCTGCCTCTTGTTTTTGCGATCCTGCTTGTGTTTCTGGTATTGGGCTGCGTCATGGACTCTATGGCGATTATTTTGATCTTTGTCCCTTTGTTCGCTCCGATTATCGTTGCTCAAGGGTTTGATCTGGTATGGTTCGGCGTCATCGTGGTTGTCGCAACAGAAATTGCGATGATTACACCACCCATCGGAATGAATGTTTTTGTGCTCAAGGCCGTGTTACCACAGGTACCAATTCAAAAGATTTTTAAAGGCCTGGTGCCGTTCATCTTGGCTGACGTCATACGATTGGGCGTATTGGTGCTCTTTCCCGCATTAACGCTTTGGCTGTAACCATCAGATCATCCGCGAAGATACAGACATAAGATATCTTTGCGGATGGGTGTTTTGGTGTCTTAATGATCTCGGGTACTTGTGACGAAGTCAACATCACCAAGCATGCAGCTGCGCATCTCAGTCTCGTAAGTTTACGGCAAACGGTCCTCTCAAGCCCTAAGCGTTGCCCATCAAAGCGCTTATTAAGGAAAAAGTTTTCTTAATATGCATTGTCTATGCGCTGTCCACAAAACATATGCTGGCCAAACGGTCTATGGTGACAAGGGAACATCGCAATAACGATATGATTTAGCCCGCAACCTTTTGTGCGGGTTTCATTGCGTCAACAAGGGTTGAACGCGCCACCGTCAGGTTATGGGCATATCCAAGCATTGTACATAATTGGACACAGTCAGAAAAATAAAAACCGCGTAACCGCGGAGGCAGCATTGCCTAGGTAAATAATATTTTCAGAAGATTTTTGGTTGCGGGAGCAGGATTTATTCACATACCAACATTGCAAAAAACAGTTTAGATTTACCGAAATTGTTAGACTACATCGGTTTTAAATTTAAGTCCAAGGCGCAGCCGATTCCACCAGTACCTCAAGGATCCATGACTTATATGCACGCCTCGTTCAGGCAGAAGATCTTCAACATTCCTCAGTGAGAGTAGAAA
>RFZH01000371.1 GCA_009920815.1 Paracoccaceae bacterium | reverse complement strand
CTTATTACAGAAACAAAGGATACTTCTTACAGAGTGAAGGAGATTTAACCATATTTGCATCCGATTTAGCACATAAGACTCTACCAAAGACGGATGGTGAAGAACGATATTCAACCGCACTTGGACAAGTTGAAACACAATGGATGCGAGGTCTGCATCGTGTGTGAAACGTCGAATTCGATCCAAGGCAGCGATAGCGTTGGGTTGAATGACAAACCCGTTTTGCCAGACGATCAATGGGCCACATTCGGCGCACAGGTCGAAGAGATCGGCAAATATTGCGCCGATCAAGGCATCAAAATGGTGTATCATTTCCACATGGGCACCATCGTTCAAACGCCCGCCGAAATTGATAAGCTGATGACATCGACGGGGCCAAACACCTATATGCTGTTTGACACGGGCCATTGTTATTTTGGCGGCGGCAATCCTGCGGCCGTGTTGGAAAAATACATTGACCGCGTCGCGCATTTCCACGCCAAAAACGTGCGTCCCGATGTGATGAATGACGTGTTTTCGAACAACCGTACCTTTATGGATGGCGTCCGCGCCGGCGTCTTTACCGTGCCCGGTGATATGGATGGCGGGGTGGATTTCGGGCCATGTCTGAAATTGCTGGCACAGGCCAAGTATTCTGGCTGGATCGTGATCGAGGCCGAACAGGACCCTGTGGCGCGTAATCCGTTTGAATATCAATCCTTGGGCCTGAAAACGTTGAAAACCCTGTCGAAAGACGTTGGATTGATCGCGTAATCATGTTGGGCTTGCGCGATCCGTTTTTTAATGCGCTGGGGCGACGTATCGCGGTTGTCGTAATGTGTTTGGGATGGGCCGCGCTTGAACTGAATTGGGGAAACCCCGGTTGGGCGGGTCTGTTCGCCGCGATTGGCGTTTATGCGGGATATGTGTTTTTCCTGTCATGGACGCCGATAAACACCGATAAAGAGGAAAAAGATGGCTGATTTATTAAAACGCCCCTTTGGCACCCATGGAAAAGTCCACGACATCACCCCCGCATCGGCGGGCTGGCGGTATGTCGGATTTTCGCTGTATCGCTTGCGTGCGGGCGAAACCGTGTCCGAGGCCACAGGCGAAAACGAAGTGATTTTGGTCATGGTCGAGGGCAAAGCCATCTTTGACGCCGCAGGCCAAGATTGGGGCGAATTGGGTGATCGCATGACCGTGTTTGAAAAAACACCA
>RFZH01000038.1 GCA_009920815.1 Paracoccaceae bacterium | reverse complement strand
GTGGCGCGGTCGTTGTTGTTGCCGCATACAGCTCGGGCCATGTGGGGTTTGGCGCGGTTGTCGCAACCTTAACCGCCACGATGGGGGACGCAGCGTTTTTGTTGATCGCGACACGCCCTGACGCGGCGGTCGTCTTGTTGCCCATTTCATTAACGGTTGGCATCCTGTCAGGATGGTTGGTCGATTTCTTGGGTCTCTTTAATGCCCCAGTCGCGCAAGGGGCCTGCGCGCAACCAAACCGCGTCGGACGGTTGCGTAAACGGGATTTAGCCTATGTTGCCGTGGCCCTGCCTGGATTGGTGATTGGTATCTTACAGCTGACACAATCCCCATTATACGACGCAATCACACCAGATCTGTTTAATGCTATTGGCTTGACGGGTGTTTTGTTAGGCATAGCAATCTGGGTCACGTCACCTGTAGGCGCAATGACCCACGCAGAAGATCATCCCGCAACCCGGGTTGCAGAAGAAACGAATTTTATCGTGATCTGGGTCATCGGCGCATATCTCGCCTATGACTATCTTGTGGAATTTAGCGGGCTAGATCTGCGTATTTTATTTTCGTCGGTCGCTTGGGCCTTGCCGCTCATGGGGGTTGTGGTTGGCTTTGTACCAGGCTGCGGCCCACAGGTCTTGGTGACCACGCTTTACCTAAACGGTGTGGTGCCGTTTTCAACATTGATCGGCAACGCAATTTCAAACGACGGTGATGCGTTGTTTCCTGCAATCGCGCTAAACCCACGCATTGCTATCATGGCAACGCTTGTTTCAGCGGTGCCTGCACTTATCGTTGCCTATGGATTTTATTTCTTTGCGCCCGGCTTTATGAATTAGCCAGAGCGTTAATCAGTCAAACTTGCGCGATGGGGCCATGACCATGGCTTCGCCGACCAAGACCTTTTTTCCGTCGACTTCGCATTTACATTCCAACTGGACACGGCGTTTATCAATTTGGATGCCTGTTACTTTGACTTCGGCATAGACCAAATCACCGGGGCGCACAGGCGCTAGAAACTTTAACGATTGGCTCATGTAAATTGTGCCATGACCTGGCAGCTGTTCACCGATTACGGCAGAAATCAAACCAGCCGTTAACATGCCATGGGCAATGCGCCCTTCGAAAATGGTGTCTTGGGCGTAATCATCGTCCAAATGCACTGGATTATGGTCGGTGGATACTTCGGCAAACATTTGAATGTCACGGTCGGTCACAACCTTGCGGATGTAACGGGTCATGCCCATTTCGATGTCTTCGATACAAATCGTGCCGCGCGGTAGGTTGTCCAACATGTGACCCTCTGCATTCCTAAAGGTAATAATAAGACGAATTCAAATCATCATTTGAAACATTATTACTTTGCAGATGCAGAAAAAATCAAGCCCCTATCGCAAGAAACCGATCGAAAATGTAGGATTAAACTGCATTTTCGCCAAATAATCCGCCAAAGCCTTTGGATCAGGTTGTTGATCAGTCTTGGTTTCACGTGCGGCCAGCCCGCCTGTGATGAACAAAGAATCGATATCTTCGCCCACAGCGCCTTGGATGTCAGTGTGGATGCCGTCGCCAATCGCCAAGATGCGATCATCTGAAATCGTAGTGCCCAAGGCATTCAGCCGAAGTCGCGCAAGGTCATAAATAGGCGGATGCGGTTTACCGAAATAAAGCGATGTGCCGCCCATCTGTTCGTACATTTGGGCCACTGCGCCGGCGCACCATTCGCGTTTGTGGCCGCGATCTACAACGATATCCGGGTTCGCACACAAAAGCTTTAGCCCCCGTTGTTTGGCAAGCATCAACTGGGCTTTATATTCCTCGGGGCTTTGGTCTGGCGCCAAGCCTGTACATACAATTCCCTCGGCCTCGTCTATACCGACCCGTTCGATGATCATCGGGTTTTCTAGGATTTTAAGTGGTTCAAAAAACGGCAATTCCCCGTCTGTGCCAATGAAGTAAACCTTTTGCCCAACCACGCCTTGGAACATCGCGGACCGCGCGCTGTCACCTGATGTGGCAATCGTATCCCATGCGTCATCGTCCACACCAAACTGCTGCAGCTGCAGTTTGACCCCTGCGCGGGGGCGCGGTGAATTGGTCACCAAAACAACTTTGCCACCAGATTTTCGATAGGCCACCAAGGCGGCATTTGCATCATCAAATGCACGCACGCCATTATGAACACAGCCCCACAAATCGACAAAAAGCGCGTCGTAGGAATGGGAAATTTCAGAAAGCTTCGTGATAATCTGGGACATATAGGGGCCTAAAGGGTTTGTATTACTCTCGCCCCTGTATGACCGAACATTTCATATGCCACAAGGGACACGCACAGCATAGGCGGCTCACACAATAAAACCCCGCCACTGGGACGGGGTTTTACAAAACGCCAAAAGCAGTATGATGCGCAGTTGACCGATCACACCTTTAGGTTTGGAATGATCTGTTTCTTACGGCTCATGATGCCTGGCAGAACGACTGTATCGCCTGTCACTGTTGCGCCAAAAGATTTTTCGGCGACTGTTTTGACCAAATCGTTTGGCACCAACAATGTCGCCTCTTCGTTTAGGATATCAACAACAAACAACAACACTTGGTCGGCGCCATCCTCGGCGGCGACGTCAACCATGGACGCCATCAAGCTGTCTTTGCGATCCAAAACCAATTTTGGCGCAGTGGTTTCCAAAACGGACACACGGAATTCTTTGCCGTCAACGGTGTATTCTTTTGAATCCATCCGCAGCAATTCAGCGTCTGAAAACGCAGAAACGTCTGATTTTGCCTCGAACAATTCGGACGCATAGAATGGGATGTCGATGCCCAATTCAGCCGCCAATTTTTCGGCAACCGCGCGATCATGATCCGTTGTTGTCGGGCTGCGGAATTCCAGCGTGTCGGACAAGATGCATGACAGCGCCGCGCCTTTGATGGCCTCGGGCATTTTGGCGGCGTCATCGCCCATCAGATCAACCATGATTGTCGCCGTACAGGCCAAGGGGCGCACGGTGATATCAATAGGACCTTTGGTTTCCAATCCGCCCACCAATTTATGGTGGTCAATGATTGCCTGAATATCGGCATCATTGATATTTGCGGGCAATTCGGCAGGGTTATTTGTATCCACGATCACAACGGGCGTGCCCGCGTCGACACCAGAAATGATTTCTGGTTTATCCAAATTCCAGCGTTCCAAAACAAATGCTGCCTCGGTATTTGGCTCACCCAAGAGCTTTGGCGCGGCAGAAATACCTTTGATTTCGTTCAGGTACCACGCCCAAACAATGGGGGAGCCTGTGGAATCTGTATCGGGCGACTTATGCCCAAAGACCTGTACTGTCATGTGTTTCGTCCTTGTCGAAAATGAATTTGCGCGCCTTATACGCGGCACCGCAGCATTTGTCACCTAGGCAGAATCGCGCAGATACACAGGGTTATTTTCTGACGACATCTCGGGCATGTACTGATATCCACCGACGGTGAAATCCTGTAAACTTTCGGGATCGGTTAAACGGTTCTCGACGATAAATCGCGCCATCGCGCCACGCGCACGTTTCGCATAAAAACTGACAATCCGTGGGCCTTTGGCATGGGTTTCGTAAAAAGTTGGCGTAATCACACGCAGCTTTAACGCCGACTGATCAACAGCGCCGAAATATTCTTGACTGGCACAATTGACCAAGACCTGATCCCCTGTTTGTTCAGCCTGTTCGTTTAATGCCTGCGCAATGCGGCCCCCCCAATAAGCATAAAGCGATGGCTTGCGCCCAATTTTAAGTTTGCTGCCCATTTCAAGGCGATAGGGTTCGATTTCATCCAGCGGCCGCAACACACCGTAAAGCCCAGAGAGAATGCGCATGTGGTCTTGGGCCCAACGCATGGCATCATCATCCAAAGTTGCGGCTTCGAACCCTTGGTAAGTGTCACCAGCAAAGGCATAAACGGCGGCTTTGCGTTCCTGTTCGCCAAACGCAGAAAACCGCGCTTTGTTCAACTTGGCCAAATCCTCGGAAATATGCATCAAATCCCGCAGGCCCTTTACCGACAGCTTTTTGGCGGCATTTGCCACGACCTCGGCGTCACTTGCGAATTGCGGCACTGTTGTGGCGGCATTCACCAACCCCATATCCAATTTCTTTGCGGGTGATACGACAACGATCATCTGGGCCTCCTGTTTGGGGAATATCTAAGGAACCAACGCAGTGGCTTCAACGTATTTAATATTAATTCTGTGAAAGGTCGGGCCAAAAACACACCGCAGATCCGCTAGTAACCATCCCTAAAGAATATCCTACACAAAAATAAATGACACTTTTTGAAGCGTATTTTTTCTAAATTTGCAATTAGATTGACTTATTTCACGGCATTTTATCTAGCTAGTTTAACCACACCACAGAGTAAGCGAGGCACAATTTGGACGATCTTTTGCATGGGACACGCGACAAACGTGGCAACTGGACGCCGAATGATCCAGCGCGCCCTGCACCCATTTGGCACCGCCCATTCAACCTGAAAAAGGTCTTGAAATGGATCCCTGAATACTTTTGGCCTTGGAACGCGTTTCACATGGCAACGGCGTTGTTGTGGGTATTGGTTCTGATCCCTAGTTGGGAAAGCCTACAATCCTTATCGTGGGAAAATTATTTTTACCTCTATGCGTTGAATGCTTTCGGGTTGATCGTCTTTTTAGGCGGTTTTGAATTGGTTTATTACGTAAAGCGCAAGCAAGAAACGCGGTTCAAATATAATTCCAAATTCCCGTCGGACCATCCATCAGATGTCTTTTGGTTTAAAAGCCAAAACATAGACAACTTTATGCGCACCATCTTTGTCACAACGCCGTTCTGGACGGTGGTCGAAATTATTATGCTTTGGGCCTATGCAAATTCTTGGGCGGTTTGGGTGCCGTGGACAACGCACTGGGCGTGGCTCACGTTTGTGGTATTCCTCTCGCCTGCTATTCATGAGGTTTACTTTTTTTGTCTGCACCGCCTGATCCATGTTCCGATCTTGTACAAATGGATCCATTCGGTTCACCACAATTCGATCAACCCCAGCCCTTGGTCATCGCTGTCCATGCATCCGGGCGAAGGGTTCCCGTACATGGCCGAAGCATGGTTACATTTGTTGTTCCCGTCCAATCCTGTCTGCGCATACTTTACACTGCATTCCTCTGGGTTCGGCGCGGTCAACGGTCATCTTGGCTTTGAAAAATTCGAGATTACCAAGACGACAACGCTAAAAAGCCACGCCTATGTCCATTATCTGCACCACAAATATTTCGAGGTGAATTACGGCGGTGACGGCGTCATACCTTTGGATATGCTGTTCGGCACATGGCACGACGGTTCGAAAGAGGCAGACGAACGCATGAAAGAACGTTTTCGGAAAAAGAAAGAAAAACTGCGCGCAAAGCAGGTCACCAAGGCGGGCAAGCCAGCCACGTAAATCCAGACTTGACCCCTGACCCAGGCAAGTCCGGTTCATGGTTTCATCTGTCGCGCCGAGGACCACCAAAGGAAGATTGCAATGAAAAATGACATGCGCGGGTCGGTCGTGACCGAAAGGCCAATCCTAAAAGGACTATTGACGGAACGGCCTAAACGCGTAGCATTTTGGTTAACCGTTAAAAAACATGGGATAAGCACCCCACCTCCAACACCCGGACGTTCGGACAAAAACCGTTCACAGATTTGGTAAGCAAAGGACTAACACATGTCGCGCGATTATAGCCTTTTTGGTCACGATACCCAACGTGCCATCGCGGATGGCTTAGTAACCGAAGACTGGTATCGCACACCAATAGATCGCAAAATAATGAAATCCCTCATGCAGCGAAGTGATTACCCTGCCATAAGGGATAGTGTCATCTTGTTCGCCATAATGATTTCATCGGCAAGCTTGGCCATTTATCTGATGCCTTCGTGGTTATCATTGCCATTCTGGCTGATATATGGCGTGCTCTATGGGTCTGCAATGGACAGTCGTTGGCATGAATGCGGGCATGGGACCGCGTTCAAAACACGCCGTTACAATATGATTGTTTACCAAATCGCGTGTTTTTGCATGATACGTGATCCATATTGTTGGAAATTTAGTCATGCAAGGCACCACTCGGACACTGTCATTGTTGGTCGCGATCCCGAAGTGGCAATCATGCGTCCCGTCGTCTTGTTTAAAATGGTTTTGAATATTTTTGGCATCATCGATGTTATAGACGGCGTAAAACGGATGTGTGTTCATGCCTCTGGTCGGATGTGCCGTGACGAAATGGAGTACGTCGAACCAGTTTTCTTTGAAAAAGTGTATTTTTGTTCGCGTGTTTGGGTAGCGATTTACGCAGCCACTGTGATCGTGTCTGTTTTGTTTTCGTCATGGATACCCATCCTGTTGATAGGAACACCACGGCTGTATGGCGCGTGGCACATGACTTTTGTTGGCTGGCTTCAGCACGGCGGATTGGCGGACAATGTCATTGATCATCGGCTAAATTGCAGGACAGTTTATATGAACCCGATAAGCCGTTTCATTTATTGGGATATGAACTATCATATTGAACATCATATGTTCCCGCTTGTGCCATATTATCGGCTTGAAGACCTACATAAAATTTGCCGCGACGATTTTCCGGCGCCCTGTTCGTCAATTTTTGCAGGCTTCAAGGAAATGTTACCCGCTCTATGGAAACAACGCACAAATCCTGACTATTATGTAAAACGTC
Organism: Paracoccaceae bacterium; assembly: GCA_009920815.1. Classification (GTDB taxonomy): domain Bacteria; phylum Pseudomonadota; class Alphaproteobacteria; order Rhodobacterales; family Rhodobacteraceae; genus CAJXSD01. Next base: position 7,315 of record RFZH01000038.1, on the reverse strand, counting down.
CCCTACCAAAAACAGCAAACCCCTATAATTATGGCCCTCGGGGCTAAGGCATTAAAGTTTTTACATATCTTGGTGGGACCAGCATTTTGCCTTTGCAATCCGCTAACCACGTGGGCTTTATACGCTGGTTCCACTATGTAAGGATCGGGCAAATGTTTTGGCGTTTTGTTAGTTTTGACAGCCGCGGCACAGCAACTTTGGTGACGGCCATAATAACTGCGGTCATTGCCGTGGCAACATTGACGCCATTACCAACCGCTATCGATGCGCCGGGCTCAGACAAGCTGCATCATTTTTTAGCTTTTGCCGCGCTCTCATATCCGGCGTCGGCACATATACGGCGGTTTTCATGGCCGATTGTTTTAGCGTCCACAGCATTCGGTGGCGCCATTGAGATCATCCAACCCTATGTTAACAGAAGCGGTGAGTTTCTAGATTTTGCAGCCGACTGCGTTGGGGTGCTTATTGGGGTGGCACTTGCTTTGTTGGTGGTGCGACGAAAATAACGTTCTGACTTGCTTGCGTTCTCTCAAAATGCTTGCTGTCTGCTAGAAAACATGTGGAAATAGCAATAATCAAAAACAGGAGACATCTATGATCGACAACAAGCTTATCTCAATGTGGAAAAGTGGTAATCCTGTTTTACATGGCTGGCTTTCAATCGGGAATGCATTTGTCGCCGAGATCATGGCGGAACAAGGGTTCGATGCCATCAGCGTTGATATGCAGCACGGTGCGTTGGATTACTCTGATCTTTTGCCGATCTTTCAGGCGATGCGGGCAAGCGGCGTCGTGATCGGGGCGCGTGTGCCATGGTTGGACCCAGCCATGATTATGAAAGTGATGGATGCAGGCGCGCTTCAGGTGATTTGCCCGATGATCAATACACCAGAACAAGCAGCAGAATTCGTGAGCTATCTAAGATATCCGCCCTTGGGGCAACGCAGTTTCGGGCCAACACGCGCGCATTTTGTCCAAGGACCTAATATTGCCGCCGAAGCCAACGCCAAAGTGCTGGGCTGGGCTATGGTCGAAACCAAAGAAGCCTTTGACAATCTAGAAGCGATCGCCAACACGCCAGGTTTAGACGGTATATATGTTGGTCCATCAGATCTGACTTTTTCCCTTTTAAACGGAACGGTCACACCCATGTTGGACCCAACGCATCCAACCGTTATCGACGCGTTAAAACGTATTGTATCCGTGTGCAAAACAGCAGGTATCAAATCAGCACTGCACTGTGCCACGCCCGAATATGCCGCGCAGGCCGTTGGGTGGGGTTTTGATATGACAACGGTTGGCAATGACGTGCGGTATCTGTCGTTGGGCGCAGCAGATGCGATCAAAACCTATCGTGACCTGCTTGGGCAAAAGACCGATCCACATGGGCAAAAGGGGTCTGTGTATTAAACTAATCCAGGCCATCAGAAACTGAACTTCTGTTTTTCTTGATTTCGCCGCGGTGTTTTTTGGCTGCAACGCGCCGAGCTTGGGCAGATTTGGTCGGTTTGGTTGCAATGCGCCGCTTTGGACGCACAGTCGCTTTTTGGATCATATCGATCAGGCGGTTGCGGGCAATTTCACGATTTCTGACCTGATGTCGCGTTTCGTCGCAGAATATGACGATGGCACCCTCTTTGGTCCATTTTTGTCCCGCGATTTTTTGTAGGCGTGCCTTAATATAGGGCGTCAAGGACGGTGAACGTGCCGCTTCAAACCGCAGCTCAACCGCGCTACTGACCTTGTTTACATTTTGCCCACCAGGACCCGATGAACGAACAAACTGTTCGCTCAATTCCCAATCTTGGATGGAAATATCATCGGTGATACGCAACATGTATGTATATTATCGACCTAAGTGTTTAACGAAAAGGGCCGTCCATTGCGGACGACCCTCGAGAACTTCGGAGGTGGGCGGTTAGGCGCACCAACTTGTTGAAAAAGTCATCTAAGGACTGCCTTAGTTAACATTCCTCCAAACTGTTCCGACCCCTCTCTCCAATACCTCTCTAGACACTGGACCACCTCCTTTCAGTATGTTTCAATACTAGGTATGGTGGCACAGTTTCCAGAAATGTCAAAATGTTTTATGAAACGGCAGTATGAAATTTTGCCGTTAAAACACGGAAAGGGATCAACGCGATTAATGCGATGGCCATTTTCACCATCCAATCGGCGATCGCCAATGATACCCAAAGGGGTGCATCAGACCCGATTGTAAGTAATGGCATAGTGTCCCATGCCCATGAAATTTCCATGTTTGCATTTTCGGAAAAGAACGGAACGCTTTGCGCAAACGCAATCGTAAAGAACAAGGTTGTGTCCAATGCTGATCCGATAACAGTTGATGCCAATGGCGCGCGCCACCATGCCCCAGACCGCATACGATCGAAAATCGCAACGTCGACCAATTGCGCAATCAAAAACGCAACGCCGGACCCAACCGCAATGCGCAGGGCAACAGCAGCATATTCATAACCGTCGCCTTGCAACATGATTTGGCTGCCAATCAAGGAACAGATAACGCCGACGATAAAGCCGACAAAGACAACTTTGCGTGCGGCTGCTGCGCCATATGCACGGTTCATCAAATCGGTTACCAAAAACGCGAAGGGATAAGTAAAGGCACCCCATGTCAACAATCCATCAAGGATCAAATATTGCACGAGGATATTTGAGGCCACGACAATGGCGGCCATGGCGATAACGCCAGGTAGAAGTCTTTGCATAATGTTCATCCGTTTTCTCAAGGTGCTCGGAGACTTGGCCCCCGACCATCGAGGACTGGGGGGCTTTAGGCGAATTCTGTAGATTTAGCAAGAAAAATAAACGCCCCAAACCGGGGCGTTGTTATTAATTGGACTGTAAAACCGCCGCACATTGGTTGGGCAAACGTGTCAAGGTCAATGGTGGCTTTGGTTTGGGTTTTGGCGCGTTAGGATCAGGTTTTGGCGGGTTAAGAATATTTTTCACCCAAACCTCTGCATCCTCACATCCATCACCCGCTGGTGGCGGTGCCTGGTTTTCACAGCCCGGTGCACCCTCTGGACAGCTCAGACGGACGTGAAAATGGTAATGATGCCCGTACCAAGGCCGAATTTTCCTGAGCCAAGCACGATCTCCCTTTTCATCCTTGCACATTTGCACCTTTGCGCCCGCGAAAACAAAGATACGCGCGACACGTGGGTCTTGGGCGGCGGCCTTTAGAATTTCATGGTGCTGGCGTGTCCATTTATCATTTGTATAGGCACCATTGGCACGACGCATGGAAATTGAGGAAATATTTTCGCGATCCGTTACCGATAATGCCAAATCATTGGCGGGCAACATCCAAATGTCCGCATCCAGACCCATCTGGTGGCTTGCATGGCCGCTAAGCATCGGTCCACCACGGGGTTGCGAAATGTCACCGATGTAAAGACCACGCCACCCTGGTTGCTGTGCCGCTTTTGCGGAAAGGGTCTTGAGGTAATCAATCATTTCTGGATGACCCCAATTGCGATTGCGCGACAACCGCATCGCTTGCCATGTTGGGCCAGTTTCAGGCAACTGGACAGCACCTGCGACGCAGCCTTTGGCATAGCTGCCGAAAGGTTCGGCGCGCTGTTTGCTGGGCGTTTCTACGGCGCCAAAGAGGTATTTGGCCTCTTTCGAGCTTAGGCGCGTTGACGGCGTATCCGTGGCGGATGTTTGTGCGCATGCGCCCAAAACGCACAGCGAGATGAAAATAACTAAGTATCGGACCATTGGTTCGCATCTCCTTTTGGGTGAACAAAGGATAGCAAAATCAACCCAATTATGAAAAGCCCGATCAGCGGAGACACGCCCAAACGCGCGCTGCCCGTGGCATAGGTTGCAATTGAAATCAACAAAGGCGCCAAAAACGCAGTCGCCCGTCCTGATAGGCCGTATAACCCAAACTCCATCGTTTCTTGGCCTTTGCGCGCATGACGGACCATCAAGGTTCGGCTGGAAGACTGCAGAACCCCACCCAATCCACCAATCAAAGATCCACAAATATAGAAAATAATATCAGGCAGGTTGGACCCTTGCGGAAGGGCGGATCCAAAAAACGAATTGGGTGTTAAGTTCACAATCACAATACAAACCGCGATCAATATGGTGATGGCACCAAAAACAACAGGCTTTGGCCCAACCCTACGGTCAATTTTTCCACCAAGCCAGCTAAACACTGCCGCAGAAATAGCAGCAATTATGCCAAACGTTCCGATCTTGGTGACGTTCCAATTCAAGACAAGTGTCGCGTAAATGCCGCCAAAGGTGTAAAGCCCATTTAACGCATCGCGATAAAACATTGAAGAAATCAAAAACCACGCCTGTGATTTTCTAGTTTTTAGCGCAACGATAGACGTCTTGAGATTAGACATCGCGCCAGAAAAGCTGGTGCGGGCGCGTTTGATACCGCTTTCCTTCATCCATCTGAAATAGGGAATGGAAAACACAATCGCCCACAGGGCCACGAACGGGCCGACAAAACGCGTGCCCTCTTTCATTGCAGGATCAAAACCAAACAATGGATCAAGACCGATGATAGTTTTGCCATTTCCTTGGGCAACAAATAACGTCAACACAATGATCAGAGAAATCACACCACCGATATAGCCCGTGGCAAAACCTGATCCAGACAATGCCCCGATATCATCCCCTTCGCCCAGTTCGGGTAATTGCGCGTTCGCAAAGATATAAGCCAGTTCAGCACCAATAAACCCCAGACAAAATGCGGCCAGCATAAAAATGAGATTGCCGCCATTTGGATCCGAAAACCAAGTTGCAAAACCACCGAGGATTAAAAGCGCAGTAAAGAACGTGATCCATGGCATACGACGCCCGGATGAGTCAGCAATCGCGCCTAAAATAGGGGCAGATATACCAATCAACAGACCCACAATCGTTAAAGCATTGGACCACAACGTCTGCGCGGTGGCATCTGCGGCATCTTCGCCAAGACCAAGTGACATGTAATAGTCAACCGCCACAGTCGCGAAAAAGGGGCCGAAAATAAAGGTCAACATCAGGGTGTTATAGGGCTGACATGCCCAATCGAACATAAACCAACCCCAGATCCGTTTTTTATCAGACATAAACATCCCCTGTTTTTGCCTGATTAAGCCGCGAATTCATTGTGTTGGCAAGCTAATCTTGCATTGGGGGCCATGGCCTTTGTGTTTCAGCCAAGGACCATGATCGGATCCACTCTGGTATTTCTGGCGCTTGATCCGTAAATCCCATCGCATCAGCAGCATGCTTTGGGGTCACAATACCATTTTGATCAACAAGCGCGGCACGATAGACAATGTGGTTGGCGCATTCGCCATTTTTTTTCCACATAGACTGTTCGACATAAATAAATCGGTCATCCCAACAAAGTGCGCGACTGTGCATTTCAATGCGCTCAAACATCCGAATGCGGCGACGGTAACGCACGCAGGCACCCGCCATTGTCATGCCCCATTTCTTTTCCCGCATGATCTTGTCCAAGCCACTGCGCCCAATCAATGGAATACGACCCAAATCATAAAGGGTCAGGGTCCGACCGTTGTTCAGTTCCATCCATGGGTCCAGGTCCCACGGCCAACACAGATGATGCGAAATATGCCGTTCGCCAAACGCAAGCGGTTCAGAGCGGCCAAATTTAGCCACCTCTTTAATCAGGCGAAGTATTGGATACATTATTATTCCTTTGACAGCTTGGCGTCACACCAGCACTTGATAGGCCTGTTGTTGGCCAACATTGAAAACGCGTTTATAGCGTTCAACCTCATGGTCAGGTCCCATAGCTTTGTTTGGATTATCAGACAATTTGACAGTTGGTCGTCCGTTCGCAGAAACTGCCTTGCACACAAGTGAAAAGGCATCCAGTCCGGCATCAGGAACGAGACCCCGAAAATCATTGGTTAGGTTGGTACCCCAACCAAACGATACTTTGACGCGGCCCGCGAATTTTGCATAAAGGGCGTGGATTTCGGCGCTGTCTAGACCATCAGAAAAAATTACCAGCTTTTGCGTTGGGTCTTCGCCACGCGATTTCCACCACTGGATTGCAGTTTCTGCGCCCTCGGCAGGATCGCCGCTATCGATACGAATACCTGTCCAACCTGCCAACCAATCAGGGGCATTTTCCAAAAACCCTTTGGTGCCATAGGTGTCTGGCAAGATAATCCTTAGGTTTCCATCATGTTCTTCGTGCCAATCAGCCAAAACTTGATAGGGCGCTTTGGCTAGATCTTCATCACTTTGGGCAAGCGCAGAATAAACCATCGGCAATTCATGCGCATTTGTTCCAATCGCTTCGATGTCACGCTTCATCGCAATCAAGCAATTCGATGTGCCGATGAATTTGTTGCCCAGCCCTTCGACCATGGCTTGGACGCACCAATCTTGCCAGAGATATGAATGACGACGGCGGGTCCCAAAATCGGCAATCCGCAGACCGTCAATTTTACGCAAGCTCTCGATTTTTTCCCAGAGCTTGGTCATCGCGCGGGCGTAAAGCACCTGCAATTCAAACTTGCCCATATGTTTCAACACTGCGCGGCCACGCAATTCCATTAAGACCGCCAACGCAGGAATTTCCCATAACATAACCTCGGGCCAAGATCCTTCGAATGTCAATTCATACTGGCCGTCGCGCTTTTCCAAATGATAATCTGGCAATCGCATATTCTCGAACCATTCCATGAAATCGGATCGGAACATTTGGCGTTTACCGTAAAAGGTGTTGCCCCGCAGCCAAGTGCTTTCGCCGCGGGCTAATGATAGGCTGCGGATGTGATCAAGTTGTTCACGCAATTCACCTTCGTCGATAAGATCAGCCAGACGCACATCGTCGCTGCGATTGATCAAACTGAATGTGACATTGGTATTTGGTTTGTTGCGAAAGACCGATTGGCACATCAACAATTTATAAAAATCTGTGTCGATCAACGACCGAACCACAGGATCAATTTTCCATTTGTGGTTCCAAACGCGGGTTGCAATATCCACCATTAAACTATGTCCACCCCTGCGAGTTGCATTTCCCTAAGCGCGACCGTTAAGGACCCATCTAAATCAATAGCACGACATAAATCCAGGATCACACGGGTTTGATACCCTAATTTAGCCGCGTCTACAGCGGAATAGTTTACACAGTAATCGGTGGCAAGCCCTACCAAGTCGACCCTGTCGACGCCAAGCGCATTCAGGTACCCATGCAATCCGGTCGGCGTTTTATGATCATTTTCAAAAAACGCCGAATAACTATCAATTTTGGGATCCATGCCTTTTCTAATAATCGCATTTGCGCGGTCGACGC
>RFZH01000370.1 GCA_009920815.1 Paracoccaceae bacterium | reverse complement strand
TTCCTTGGCCAATTTCGCTTTTTATACTTAGCCGGCCGCGATGCCGAGTAATGATGTGTTTTACAATAGAAAGCCCTAATCCCGTGCCACCAACCTGACGTGAACGATGGCTATCAATGCGATAAAAGCGTTCTGTCAAACGCGCCAAATGCACATGTGAAATTCCAGGCCCTGTATCAGTAACGTCGACGGCAACCCCGTCTGCACGCAAAAGAGGTTGGTTCATGATTTCGCCCAAGGAAATTTTAATTGCTTTATCTGGACCGCCATATTTCATAGCATTTTCAATCAAGTTGGAAAATACCTGTCTCAGCTGATCCGCGTCACCCTGTATCATCACAGATTTTGTCGGCGCATCAAACAATGCTTCATTTCCGTTGCGCGCAAGCACAGGCCCAAGATTTTCAAGCGTCAATCGCAAAATGGCCGTAAGATCGATAAGATCGGTTGGACGTGTATGCACATTATTTTCAATATGATTAAGCGAAAGCAGATCACTGACCAAACGGTTCATCCGATATGCTTCTTGTTTCATCATTTGCAAGAACCGTGTGCGTGCCTCTGGATCGTCTTTGGCGACGGTTTCAAGCGTTTCTAAAAATCCAATAATTGACGTAAGCGGCGTCTTTAATTCATGGCTGACATTGGTCACAAAGTCGCGACGCACCTGCCGCCCCTGTTCAAAAGCGGTTCTATCTTCGAATGAAACCAATGCGATGTCGTGATCAATAAGCGATACTGTAACGTCATAAAACACGTCCAAACTGTGACGCGATGCCCGCCAGACAACGGTTTGTGCTTGGGATGTTGCAAACACATTTTCGATCGCCTCAACGATGTCAGGATAACGGATTGAATGAATAAAGTGGTTATTGAGCATGGGACTGCCCAGAATTTTGACAGCCTTTTCGTTGGCGCAAATCAAGTGTTCGTCACGATTAATGGCGATCGCGGCCAATGGTATCGCGTTTATGATGCCATCGATGGTCATTTTTGGTTTGCCTTATGTGCTGCACTGTCCCGATCATAATGGGCAAATGCGCAAGAAACCACGCAAAAAAACCATATACTTCCAAAGATTAGATCCCGCACAATTTCAAAATGCCGGTCGAATTCGTGGGCATAGGTAATGTTGTTGCAGGTCAGATGGGACTCGTCTGGTGAAGTAATAATAGCCACCACGGTTAAAGGTATAACGGACTCTTTTGGTCTGCAT
>RFZH01000369.1 GCA_009920815.1 Paracoccaceae bacterium | reverse complement strand
ATCGACAAAATGTCGCTATAGCGGCGCTTGAATAAAAATTTGCGACACTTTTGTCCTCTATCGGAAACTTGGCACATGTACACATCAACGCTTATCACTGCCCCACAAACCATTCTAGAAACGCCCTTGGTCGAAAACCTTAGAAATGCTTGGGGCGGCGGTGCAGTGCGGTGGTTGTCGGAAAATCATGCGGCCGAATTCGATATGCCTGCGGTTCCGGATAATAGATGGGCGGTGTGGCAAGACTTGCAAAACATGTTTGTGGATCTGGTGGTTCAACCGACCCTAGGCCGCCGAAAAAAAATGCTATTGGCTGACATGGACAGCACGATGATCGAACAAGAATGTATCGATGAATTGGCTGATATGGCCGGGGTGGGTGATCGGGTCAAAGTCATCACAGCCCGTGCAATGAATGGCGAATTAGATTTTGACTCTGCACTTAGCGAACGTGTTGGCCTGCTGACGGGACTGCCTGTAACGATTATTGACCAAGTGTTACACGAACGCATTACCTACATGCCAGGTGGAAAGAAATTATTGGCAACGATGAAGGCACATGGCTCATACGCGGCTTTGGTGTCAGGAGGATTTACGTCATTTACCGAAAAAGTGGCCGCCCATTTAGGGTTTGATGAAAATCACGCCAACACCCTTTTGACAGACGGCGAACATTTGTCTGGCAAAGTTGGTTTGCCAATATTGGGGAAACAGGCCAAGGTGGATGCGCTGGAACGGATTACTAAGAAACTTGGCATCAGCGACGCAGACGTCATCGCTGTGGGCGACGGCGCCAATGATTTAGGAATGTTGCATCGCGCGGGAACTGGCGTCGCGCTGCATGCAAAACCATCCGTCGCAGCACAATGTGACGTACGTATCAATCATGGAGATCTGTCTGCTTTACTCTACATCCAAGGCTATTACCAAGCTGAATTTGCTGCATAGCTTTGTTCTAACCTGACAAGACAGCGATTGCCGGCAAGCGGAAATCTATTCGAAATATCATATCGAAAACCGTGCGCGCACCTGATGTTTATTGCAGGCATAACATGCTTTGTATTTCCGCCGTTTAAAACATTGGAAAGCATTTTTTCAGGTACTTTCCAATGTTGTAAAGGAGCATTTGGTGATATGATGAAGCTTGCATCAGCAACTATGGCATTGGTTGCACTAACAGCATGTGTAGATAGAAAATCATATGAGACTGACCCAGTTACATTGAAAACAGATCAGGGTAACGTCATTTGCCAACTGTA
>RFZH01000368.1 GCA_009920815.1 Paracoccaceae bacterium | reverse complement strand
ACAGCAGCCTTTTTGAAAAAACGCTGGCGACGATCGAAAAAATTCGAGTGTCGGTTTCTTGATGGCAGGGCCCAAGGCCGCTGACCGGAAGACGGGCAGGGCAGGGGGGTGGTTATTGACCAATTCAGCCCCCCCTTTCATCGCCGCACAAGTACAGAACATTCTGCATGTCGCATGATTTGAGCGGCGTGCGAGCCCAGCGTGTGAAACTGTGTGCCCGGGCGATGCGCGTTCAGCAGAATCAAATCGGCAGAGATGGTTTTGGCCGTTTCACATGACTTCACGTCACACCCTGACAACACGAAAGAAGCTGTCATGTTAGTCTGTATGTTAAAGGATGGACAGATTATTCGCATGGAGACTGGAGCAACTCCACTTACTTAATTTGAGTGATACGATGAAGTCAATGAATGTCAGTGCTATCCCTATAATGGGCTAGTGCGCATTTTTAATAAAATTCCAAATATTTTGAGGCAGCCTGAGATGTAATTTCTATATGTAAACGAAACCGTCATTCTTCGCCCGCGCACAAATGGCAAGTTCGCCAGACTGGTTCAAGAAACCAATACAGCCATGGCCGAGAACAGGTTGCTATTTTTCATGAAAATACGGACAGGGCAAGTTTGAAGACACGCTCCAATTCATCCTGAGCCACGCCCTGTTTCTGCAGCTCCATCGCACTAGCGATCTGCGCATCAATATAAAGGGCTACCGTCCTTGAGGGTATGTTTGAGGCGAACTGTCCTTTTGACTTCGCCCTTTCGATCCACTGTTCAAGGGCAAACAAGGTCTGTTCCCGGAATTTGTCGGCACTTTGCCGCGCGTGCATTCCGAGCTCATCTTTGCTGCGGCACATTGCAACCTGAAGGCAGCCATCCGGCAAACCGTGCGCCTTGTGATCTAAAAGCACGAAATCCGTGAGCGCCTGCAATGCTTGACCAAAAGGCAGATCATCCGTCAGAATGTCTCCCAGTGGCGCCAGGAAGGTAGTTTGGTACGCTTGCAGGGCGGCCACTTTCAGCCCATCTTCGTTGCCGAACTCCCGATAAATGCCAGGCTTGGACACACCAGCGCGGCGACAAATCTCGTTTATCGAAACACCCGTCGGCCCTTCGGCCCAATAGCTTTCTACCGCGATCTTGAGCACATGATCCCGGCTCATAGTTTTCGGGCGCCCGCGGGCGGGTTTGTTTCCTTTTGTGTTCATAAATAAATACCCATCAGTATTTTAAGCTTGCATGGGCATTAAAATACGCAATAGTATAAAATTAGCAACAACGTGCAGCGACT
>RFZH01000367.1 GCA_009920815.1 Paracoccaceae bacterium | reverse complement strand
GCGTGTGCGTGTGTTGGTTCCCGTTTAACGGGAACCAACACACGCACACGCTCCATGGCCCTGCAGGGCCCCTCTCGCAACCCGGAGCTACCCAGCAACACGGCATTGGGCCACCCAGGCCACACACAAATGCCCAGATGGCCCTAGAGGCCCACACACACAAATATCTTATACTACGCTCTCTACTGGCTGCTCATCAGTATCACCAGTAGCCTCGGGCTCATCGGCCCAGGAGCTAAAGAGCTTGTCAAAGGTGTCACCCTCTTCTTTTAGGCGTTCACGCTCAGCCGAGACCAACTCTTGGTTGAGTAGGTCACGTGTCCAACGAGGTGCGTCGAACTCTACACCGTTAGTCATACTAAAGAAGAGTGGTTGACCTACTTGACCAAGACGGTTCTTACTGAACTCCATATAACGTTCAGCACTATTCTCAGCGCCCTTCCAGTTAATGTCCATCATCGCTGTAGTCATGTGCTTAAGCTTGTTTGAACCAACGAAGGTACCACCCTTACTTAACTGTAAGATAGTGATGAAGGTAGTGTACTTTTTAAGACGGTTCTTACCCTGGTTATTGGCGATCATCAGGTCCAAGAACCACTTCTCGGTCTTAGAACGTGTAAGGCCACACTCTTCTTTAACAGTGTCGTTAACCTCGGTGTAAGAGTCCGTTAAGACCAGGTCCCAACCTTCGTTGAGCACAGACTCGATTACCTCTTGAGGGTTATCCTCAGTATGGTTAGCCAAGAAGAGAATAGGCAGTTGACCCCAATGTGGGAAACGCTTAAGGTAACGAGCCATGTCTAACTGGTTCATCTCAGCCGAGATAAAGAGTACACGCTTGGTAGGGTCGTGCTGGACCACGCGACTTAAGAGCTCAAGCAGGACCGTGGTCTTACCAACGCCCGGAGCACCGGCGGCCATGATGTTACTACCAGGCATAAAGCCACCTTCGGTAGAGAGCATCTTATCTGCAACAGTACCGGTCAAGATTGGCTTAAACAGGTCCTCGGAAAAGTTAAGGCCAGCCAACTGTGTAAGCTTAACCTTACCAAGGCGCTTCTTAGCCGGCTTAGCCAGGATGCCACTATAATCCTGTGAGGCCGTCCAACGACCAGTGGCTGAAATATTAACTACCATGTCAGGTGCCAACTGGGCAACCCACTCATGTTTCTTGTGATTACTATTAACCTCAACGGTTTGACCATTCTGTGCAACCAACTGGAAGCCTGTGGCCGTCTTAACTACTCTGTGTGCTATCTTCATATTACTTACTTACGGATGAAATGATTG
>RFZH01000366.1 GCA_009920815.1 Paracoccaceae bacterium | reverse complement strand
TTTGGACGATGAAACCAAAGATGCGATAGATGTGCAAAACCCGATGCGCGTTCAGCGTGCGTGGGAAGTACTGCAGGCAACTGGTAAAACGATCGTTGCGTGGCAACGCGAAACGCCAAAACCGTTTTTAGCTTTGGACCAGTGTGTTCCGGTGTTGGTGGATGTCGAAAAAGATATCCTGAACTCAAGGATAGCAAAGCGCTTTTCACAAATGATTGACCTTGGTGCTTTGGATGAGGCGCGTGAGAATTTAAACCGTTGGGATCCCACAGTTTTGTCATCAAAAGCTATCGGTGCACCTGAATTAATTGCCTATCTCAAGGGCGAATGTTTGTTGGAAGAGGCTTGTGAAAATGCCACAATTGCAACGCGCCAATTCGCCAAACGGCAGCGGACATGGTTTCGGTCAAAAATGAAGTCTTGGTTACGATTTCAACCGAAATATTAGATCACAAAGAATTAAACATTAAAAAAATTCAGAAATATCCTTGCAAATCAATGCTAAGTCGCTTTTGATTGGGTTGAATGTCGCAAATTGACTGAATTTGGCCGAATTGTGACGTTGACGTGCCGAAATATTTGGTGCCGAATAAGACTGAATGGAACGCAAATCTGACATAGGTCAGGACAAGTCTGTTCTAATAATAAAACGTGTCACAACAGGGAGAGTATGATGACGCAACACACTTCGGGAAAAATTCACCCAGCGGCAAAAATGTATGCCAAAGAATTCAGATGGAAGTGCGTGCCCTGAAAGATCCGCGCACTTATGACTGGACACAGATTGCTGCATTCAGCGCAGGTTGGCTGGAATATTTGGTTGAATATAACAACGACGGTTCGTTCCAACCCATGTTGTTGGAAAGCTGGTCGGTGAATGACGACGCGACAGTTTACACGTTGAATGTTCGCAAGGGCGTGAAATGGAATAACGGCGATGACTTTACGGCCGAAGATGTGGCCCGCAATATCACGGGTTGGTGCGATAAATCCGTCGAGGGTAACTCAATGGCTGGCCGTATGGCTTCATTGATTGACGAAGCGACTGGCAAAGCACGTGACGGCGCGGTCAAAGTCTTGGACAGCCACACCGTTCAATTGACATGTGGAACATCAGACATCACCATCATTCCAGGCATGGCGGATTATCCAGCGCCAATCACCCACGCAAGCTTTAGCGCGGATACAATGCTGTCCAACCCAATCGGGACCGGATACATGTTGCCAGAATCTTTGGAAGTTGGCGTAAAAGGCGTGTTGGTTCGCAACGAAAACCATAACTGGTGGGGTTATGACGCGGGCAAAGGTGGATATTTGGAT
>RFZH01000365.1 GCA_009920815.1 Paracoccaceae bacterium | reverse complement strand
GAATTACCAGTTGAGAATGTCTGAGTAGAACTTGTTAATGAATTTAATGAAGTTATACCACTTGTAATTGTTGAAGCAATAGTGATTGAGTTTGCTCCATGTGTAACTTGAATTCCAGTTCCAGCTGTAACAGTTTTATATTCTAAACCTGTTGTTCCATTATTAACACCAAGTACTTGATTGGCTGTGCCTATGGAATTTAAACCTGTACCACCATAAGTTGTTGCAATTGTTGTTGCTTGCCAAGTGCCTAATGTTATATTTCCTGTAATTGTAACATCACCAAGTACACTCAAACCTGATCCAGCATGCACTTTACCTGATGTACTAAGTCCAGTACCTGAAACTATAATTCCTGAGGAAGTAACATTTCCAACTACACTGATTCCATTTCCTGCAGATATTAATCCACCAGTACTTACCCCTGTACCTGTTGTAATAAGTCCAGTGGCAGTTATATTAGATACAACACTAATTCCACTTCCTGCAGAAATCAAACCTGAAGCACTTATTCCTGATCCAGCATTGACTAGACCTGAAGTACTAAGTCCAGTTCCTGAAATTATAATACCTGTGGAGGTTACATTTCCAACTACACTGATTCCACTTCCAGCAGTAACCAATCCACCAGTACTTACCCCTGTACCTGTTGTAATAAGTCCAGTGGCAGTTATATTAGCAACTACACTGATTCCACTTCCAGCTGAAATTAAACCTAATGAACTAATGCCTGCCCCAGCATGTACTTTACCTGAAGTACTTAGCCCAGTCCCTGAAATTATAATACCTGTAGAAGTAACATTTCCAACTACACTGATTCCACTTCCAGCAGTAATTAATCCACCAGTACTTACTCCTGTACCTGTAGTAATAAGTCCTGTAGCAGTTATATTGGCAACAACACTAATGCCACTTCCTGCCGAAATTAAACCTGAAGTACTAATTCCTGATCCAGCATTAACTAGACCTGACGTACTTAGTCCTGTTCCTGAAATTATAATGCCTGTAGAAGTTACATTTCCAACTACACTGATCCCACTTCCAGCAGTAACTAATCCACCAGTACTAACACCTGTACCTGTTGTAATAAGTCCAGTAGCAGTTATATTAGCAACTACACTAATTCCACTTCCTGCTGAAATTAGACCTGAAGTACTTATTCCTGATCCAGCATTAACTAGACCTGAGGTGCTAAGTCCAGTTCCTGAAATTATAATACCTGTGGAGGTAACATTTCCAACTACACTGATACCACTTCCAGCTGAAATTAACCCTAACGAACTAATGCCTGATCCAGCATGTACTTTACCTGAAGTACTAAGTCCAGTTCCTGAAA
>RFZH01000364.1 GCA_009920815.1 Paracoccaceae bacterium | reverse complement strand
TCAGGTGTCGCGCCCTGTGCAGGCACCAAAATCGCCACCACAGTTTCCCCGAAATCGGGATGCGGCACGCCCACCACAGCACTTTCTAAAATGCCAGCTTGGTCATCTAGGATCAGTTCGATTTCTTTGGGATAAATGTTGTAGCCGCCGGAAATGATCAAGTCCTTTGAGCGACCAACAATAGTGACATAGCCTCGGTCATCAATATATGCCAAATCACCTGTGATGAAAAATCCGTTCTCGCGCAATTCCTCGCGGGTTTTTTCCGGCATTTGCCAATATCCTTGGAACACGTTTGGACCGCGGACTTCTAACACACCAATTTCACCTGTGGGCAATTCGGCCCCTGTTTCGGGGTCGCAAACCTTGATCTCGACACCTGGCAAGGCGTGGCCCACGGTGCCAGCACGTCGTTCGCCATCATATGGGTTTGACGTGTTCATATTGGTTTCGGTCATGCCATAGCGTTCCAGAATTCGATGGCCTGTACGCTCTTCAAATTGGATGTGTCGCGGATCATCCAATAGACGCGTATAGAATGTCGGAACACCCATTAGTGACGTGGCCTTTGGAATATCGCGAATGATAAGATCACGATCAAAGCCTGCGTAAAAGCGCATCGCACATCCCGCCAACAAACATACATTTGTTGCCACAAACAAACCATGCGTATGGAAAATCGGTAAAGCGTGAAGCAACACATCATCCGCGCCAAAACGCCAATGATCCACCAAAACCTGTGAATTGGATAACAAGTTTTCGTGGCTCAGCATCGCACCCTTTGATCGACCGGTCGTGCCGGATGTATACAAAAACGCCGCCAAATCGTTTGGTGCGCGATCAACCGTATCAAATTCGGTCGGATGTTGGCGTGCTGCGTCGTCAAAACTGCCTGATCCATCCGCGTTCATAATGTCCAAGCGCGCGTGCAAACGATCACATATCGCTGCCATATCCGCCTGTTTTTCGCCGTCACACAGCACCAATTTCGCGCCCGAGTTATCGATGAAATATTCAACCTCTGCGCCGGTGTATGCGGTATTTAACGGCAAGAAAATCACACCAGCCTGTACGCATGCCGCGTAAACCGCCAACGCGTTTGCCGATTTGCCGATCTGTACCGCCAAACGATCGCCCGCGACCAAACCATAGGCCGTGATTTGATGCGCATATTGCGCGGCTTTTGCCAAGAATTCCGCGTGTGTGATCACCCGATCATCCGGCAGAATAAGAAACGGTGTATCTTTGCCTAGATGAATGCCGAATAGCGCGTCATACAAATGATTAGCCATATCGCCCTCTATGCCAAAAGCGTTGCCATACGCAGCACCGCAAGGCTATAGCCTTGGA
>RFZH01000363.1 GCA_009920815.1 Paracoccaceae bacterium | reverse complement strand
ATTGCACGCCCAGAAAGGTAAAGCTCGGCTGCATCTTTGACTTGTTCTTGACCTTCCGAAACAATCACCTCGACTAAAATGTCCATGTGCAACGCATCATACAACTGTTGCGCCGTATTGTTTTGAGCGACCACAACGTTTGGCGAAAGGATACAGAAAAGAACGGCCACAAGCTGGGCGACAAAACGCATGGCAAACCACCTAATTACATTGATATGTCATCACTATGATCTGGTGCCAGGAAAATGCCAAGTGGAAATTCCAACGGCATGCACGGCAATGAAAAACCACTTGCAAGTAGGATTCAAAAAACTTAAACGGCCCGCGTGGAGAGGTGCCGGAGTGGTCGAACGGGGCGGTCTCGAAAACCGTTGTCCCTTTACGGGGACCCAGGGTTCGAATCCCTGTCTCTCCGCCAGTTCGTCGTCAATCGCCCTACTTTGGCCTGCTAATTAACCACAGCGACGGGCATTCGAAGCGCCAAAGTTTCCTAAGCGTATCATGATTGTGAATTCATCAACGTTTTCGGCATCCGCCGTTATGTCCTGATAGCGGCTGTAATCCGCTTGAAATTTCATACACTCGTTATCAAAACTTAGACCAAAAGTGCTACGATCCGAGGTTTCGATGCGTTCTTCTTTTGTGTAAAAAAGCTCTCCCCCCCAACCGAATTTACGCCCTAGCGAAATGTTGCGGCTTTCTAGTTGTTCGTAATCACGATTATAAGTTGCATCAAAGCTGGCGCGCCACATCTTGCCGTCATTGTATTCAAATGATGCCGCACTAATCGATTTTCCGTCATTGACCATATCAAAGCTGGTATTTGCGCGCAGCTTTACGCGGTTAAACATATCGGCAGACAACCCAAGCGACCATTTTTCCACTTGGTCCGAGGTATAGAAAACTTGGTCTTCATCACGTTTTAGGTATTGCCCTTCAAGCTTGACCTTCCGCAAAGGAACCATGAATTTAATATGTTCCGAAATCCGCTTTCCAGATTCATTGTAAATGTTGTTTACCGAAAAATTGACCCCTGGCCCGGATTTTCCGATTTCTGTTCGATAGGTTAATCCGTTTTCAAGCGGATAAGCGTCATCGGCATGTAATATCACATCTTTTGTCATGCCGACCCCAAGATAGTAATCTTTGAAGATCGTATGACGCACGGGCGTGTCCAGTGTAACATACGACAATTGATGATTGAAATTCTGATCCCTTTTTAGACGCGAAAACCTAGCGATGTCAGCAATATCATAGGGATCAAGTAATCCTATATTGGTGTCATCATTTGTTGGAATGTCGAATTTGGCCAAGTCTGCCGTCACGAACTCGAGGCTCGGCAAAAAAGTC
>RFZH01000362.1 GCA_009920815.1 Paracoccaceae bacterium | reverse complement strand
CCTTGGCGTCGATTGCAACATAGCCAAGGCGCGACAAAAATGCCTCAACCTCTTTCGGATCGGCGTTTTTCGGGCCAAATTCAGCTATGGCATCAGCCACGATTTGACGAAACCCGTCGTCGTCCATCTCGGCGCGCGCGGCACCAATGATTTGCGCCTCAGCGGTCATTTGTCCCTGACTAAAACGGCGAAACAACCCCGGCAGGATTTTGCGCCGCGCCAAATCACCTGTTCCACCAAAGATAACCAAATCAAAGGGATCAACAGGAATTACACGTGATGCCATAGTTATGTTCCTTTTGCGGTTTGGTGCCTGTGCACCATAACGATATTTTACTAAACGCCAAACCTTGTTTCTGTGTTAGCGCTAACTTTCGGCTTCTTTAATCACATTTTTTTTATCTGTCTACCGTTAGATTTCATCACAATCATGTCAGACGTAAAGATGTGGCATTGCGACGAAATGACAAATGCTTTCTATTACGCCTAAGACCAGAGCCAAGGGACAGATATGAAAGATCACACAACGCATGCGAACGCTGGAAAATTTTCCGACCCGTTTATTACAGCAAAAGGCGAAACCCGCGCGTCGGTTGCGTTGACAAACCCCAGAACACTTTGGGTTAACACCGGCACGTTATGTAATATCGAATGCGTTAATTGTTATATTGAAAGCTCACCGACCAATGACGCATTGGTCTATTTCCCGCGCAATGATTTGGTGAACTATTTGGATCAAGTCGCTGAACGTGGTTGGCCCATCGAAGAAATCGGTTTCACCGGGGGCGAACCATTTATGAACGCTGACATGATTGACATGGCCCGCGATAGTTTAGAGCGTGGCTATCGCGTGTTGATCCTAACCAACGCGATGTTGCCCATGATGCGGCGCGCCGTGAAACAAGGATTGATGGAACTTAAGGCTGACTTTGGCGATCGCCTGACACTGCGCATATCCTTGGATCATTGGTCAGAAAAGCTGCATGACAAGGAACGCGGCGCTGGCAGTTTTGAAAAATCACTGATCGGTATGCGTTGGTTGCGTGACCAAGGTATCACTATGGCGGTTGCAGGGCGTACTGTTTGGGGCGAAACCGACGCGGACGCACGCGCCGGATATGCAGCTTTGTTTGAACGCGAAGGGTTTGGCATCGACGCTTTTAACCCCGGAACGACGGTTTTGTTTCCAGAAATGGATGAAACAGTTGAGGTGCCCGAAATTACCACAGCCTGCTGGGGAATTTTGAACAAATCGCCTGATGCAATGATGTGTGCATCCTCGCGCATGCTTGTGCGCCGCAAAGGTGCGGGCAAGCCTAGCGTTTTGGCCTGCACCCTGTTGGCCTATGA
>RFZH01000361.1 GCA_009920815.1 Paracoccaceae bacterium | reverse complement strand
TGGCCTTGATCAAGGCCATGGATGTGTTGCGCTCGGCACGATTGGCGAGGCAGGCAATAGCCTCTTCGCCGCTGACATCGTCTAGTCGCCCCGCACGAATTGAAATGATGCTCCCTTCCTTTAGCGCTGCGTCTTGCGGCGTTTCCGACAATGAATTTGTGGACATAAGACCAAAGCGTGCCACCCGATTGGGCGCTTTGCGCAGCATTTCCATCGCAACATAGCCGCCCAAATCATGGCCCATCACGGCAAATTTTTCCGGCAACATCGACAGGATTGATGCAGTATAATCGCCAATCCTCTCACCATAAAAAACAGGCGGCACGATGACCATTCTTTCTTGTGAAAATTCGGCAATTTGTGATTGAAATACCCGCGCATCACAAAACTTGCCCATGATCAAAACCAATGGCTCTGACATCCTGCTCTACCCCTATTTATCCACCTCGCCCTATGAGTCGTATAAAACGAAAGGTCAATCAAGTATAAACTTTCGTCTATAATGGATTAGGCCCGCGACTGTGGTTTCCGCGGGCCTGAGGGATTATTCAATATTTGACCAAAATACACCCAGATGTTTAGAGACGATTTCATCATAACGCTTTGATTTCTTTAACTCTTGTAGCCCCGCGTTGAACCGGTACAGATGCGTTGTTCCACGCCAGTGTTTTTTGGAAATGATCACGTGCAGACCCTCGATCGACAACGGACGCTTCAACGGCTCAACAGCCCCTTTCAACCCAAGATCTTTCACCTTGGTCCAGCCCAAAAATTCGTTCAGCGTAACGCCATCGACCTTGCCGTGCATCAATAATTCAAAACACGCATCTGGGCTTTCGGCTTGCACCAAAGTGATCAAGCCTTTGCTAATCCATTGACGATCTGCGCGGTCCAGATCATGGGTGAAATACCCCGCAGGACGACACAGCGTTTTGCCATGAATATCCGCATCTTGATCAAAGACAAACGGCGCGTCGGTGCGTGTAAAGACCAAGATCAGCAATTCGACCAACGGATCCGAGAAATGGAAATTCGCACAGCGTTCGTTGCTACGATCTTCTTCGCAATTCGGACGCAGCCACGGAAAGCCCATGTCAAATTCTTTGCCGTCCAGTTTCGGGAACAGATGTTTTGACCAATCGTCTTCCCAAGTGATCGAATAGGACACAGGATTTGGTGTATTTTCCAGCGCCGCATTCACCAATTCGGTGACCATCCCCTGACCCAACCAATCGCGATCGGTAAAGGGCGCGTAATCTGAATCCGTCAGCAGGTTCACCATCAACGCGCGTTTGCTGACCTGTTGTTTCACTTTCACCTGAACCGTTTCAACGCGCGGCTGCGGCTTTGGCATCACCGAAACACTCCCATCGCC
>RFZH01000037.1 GCA_009920815.1 Paracoccaceae bacterium | reverse complement strand
ACGGTCATGGGATGGATCGATGGATGGGTTTTGCCGTTTGTGCCATCCCGCTATCAACCCGAAGTGTTAATGCGCACTGTCTTTGGCCCTGATTTTGACGTCAACATACGCGGCTTAGGCATTGTTTTCTTTTTACTCTTTACAACCTTTGTTGGCTGGCTTGCAAAGGGTTTAATTGGACGTTCCTTAATCCGTTGGGGCGAACGGTGGGTCGACCGAATGCCTGTCGTCCGTTCAATTTATTCTGGCGTCAAACAAATTGCCGAAACTGTTTTTGCGCAGACTGATCGCAATTTTGAAAAAGCCTGTTTGGTTGAATACCCAAGGCGTGGAATTTGGGCAATTGGATTCATTTCCACCCAAGCCAAGGGTGAAATCGCAAAAAAGTCACCCGATGGTCAGGACCTTTTATCTGTCTTTGTGCCAACAACACCAAACCCTACAAGCGGGTTTTTATTATTTTTTCCCAGTTCCGATGTCATAGAATTAGATATGAGTATCGAAGAAGCGGCCAAGCTTGTGATTTCTGCAGGCTTGGTTTACCCTCAAAAACCGTTACCGATTGAAAAAAATACTTTTGAAAATTTAATAGAAAGCCAAAAAGGTGAAGAACACTAAGCGAAAATCTGCACTTTCTCTTGCAGCCATTTTATCGTTTGGGATCGCAACTCAAACGTTGGGTGACATTAAAACGGCCCAAAACGCCCTTGTGGCGAAAGATTACGAGACAGCAATTAAAAATGCCAAAGCATCAGCACAGCAACAGCCTTATGATGCGGCGTTGGTCATGGCGCGGGCATTGATCGATACAGGTCAACCAGAACAGGCCGCAGAGTTTGCACAGTTCGCGATTGAGCTTGTGCCAAATTCGTTCGCTGCGCGCGTTCTGTATGCGACCGCGTTACGCCACCAAAACAAACTACTGGCCTCCGAAATCCAATTTCGTCGCGCAATTGATGTGGCCGATACCGATGCAGAACGCGCTCTGGCGCGCCAATCTATGCGTGCGGTGGAACGGACCAAAAAGTGGTCAACCAGCCTGTCCTTAGGAATTGCACCGACGACAAACGTAGGTAAAGTTTCAACAGCACAGCGCATCGGAACCGTTTTTGACGATTTTTTGCAAAATTTCACGCGTAACGAAAAACCCAAAGACGCCACGGGCGTATTCTATGGTGCGACGATTACGCGTCATTTTCGAGGCCCCGCACAATCAGATTTGAATATCTCTTTGGGTCAAATGCGGCGCGAATATAAAGATACTGATAATAACTCTAAAACCACAACTTTGCGCCTTACGTCGAACAGTCCAATCACACAACGCGGTCAAAGCTATTTAACATATGAACGCGTGCTGACCGATTTTGCACAAACGCCCTATTCCCAACGCACAGGGGTGACCTTTGGCCATGTCTTCAAATCTTTTGGCCCACGGCGCGCAAATGTATCTATAGGCTTAGATCAAACCCGCTATTTAAGCAGCGACATCAGAGCATCGAAATACCGGCTTGCGCTAACACATGACGTTTTTTCAACACCTTACGTTAGCATGTCAATGTCTCTGGGCAGCACCCGATCCAAATCGGACGCCATTGATTACCAATCAACACGGGCCGATTTGGGGGCAAACCTAATCTTTCATCCGCCGAACACGGGATGGTTAGTCAATCTATCAGTCAACCGCGGTTGGGAAGACTGGGATCAGAAAAAAACAATTTTCGTAAACCGTCGCCAAGATCTTGACCTGACCACGTCAGTGTCGGTGCGCAATCAGAACTTTAGCTTTTTGGGCATGACCCCGGTCATGAGCGCGACCTATCAAAAACGTGAAAGCTCTGTTGATCTTTATGATCTGGACAGCCGCGATTATTTTATCGGTATCTCAAACGCATTCTGATGATCCGCGCCTCACAGCGCGGTCCAACCACCATCAACGCTTATCGTGGTACCTGTGATTTGCGCGGCTGCATCAGAACATAAGAACACCGTCGTTCCGCCTAACTGATCCACGGTCGCAAATTCACGGGATGGTTGACGTTCAAGCATCACTTTTTTGATCACCTCGTCGCGTCCCATGTTATATTTCGCCATGGTGTCAGGAATTTGGGCTTCGACCAACGGGGTCAGAACATATCCAGGACAAATAGCATTACAGGTAATGGGTTGCTCGGCTGTCTCTAACGCTGTCGTCTTGGTCAGCCCAACGATCCCGTGCTTTGCGGCAATATAGGCCGATTTATAAGGCGAGGCCGTCAACCCGTGCGCGGACGAGATATTCACAATCCGCCCCCATCCAGCAGCCCGCATTTTTGGCAACGCCGCCGCGGTTGTGTGAAAGGCCGAGCTAAGGTTGATTGCTATAATCGCGTTCCATTTTTCAATCGGAAATTCATCAATAGGTGCGACGTGTTGAATGCCCGCGTTGTTCACCAATATATCACAGCGCTCTTGTTGTGTGATCAATGCGCGGCACTGTTCAGGATCGGACATGTCCGCTTGGGCATAGGTAACATGAACGCCAAATTCTTTGGACAAATCATTGGCCAATTGTTGATCATCATTTGAATTTGTAAATGAATTCAGAACGACATCCGCACCGGCTTGCGCTAATCCGCGGGCGATTCCCAGACCGATTCCCGATGTTGAGCCCGTCACAATTGCTGTTTTCCCACCAAGCTGCATTTTAGGTTTTCCTTTTACATTCAAACGGCGCAAGACTTCACCGAATCCCAATAAACACTGTGTCGCCACAGGTTTACGCCGCAGTTGCACAGAAAGGAAGAGCGCAGAAAAAAAGCGCCTGCAAAAGCAGGCGCCAAGTTATTGAGGCAGGTTTCATACAGGCAAGAAACCTATCGAGCAGTAAACTCTTTATACTCTTTTATGTTGCGCTCTCCAAGTTAAAAATTTGAAAAACTTTTTTGAACGGGTTAGTCTCATGCCAAGATATAAATATAAAAAACAAAGGATAACCGGTGATGGGATTGGGAAAAATCAAGCAGGTGTTAGGTCTATGTGCGAGCGTGGCTTTGACAACAACTCAAATGTCTGTCGCAGAACCGCAATACGCAATCTCTATGTACGGGGATCCTGCACTACCACCTGATTTTGTGTCCCTGCCCTATGCAAATCCAAACGCACCGCAAGGTGGATCCGTCACTTTGGGCGAAGTGGGCGGCTTTGACTCGCTAAACCCACACATTCTGAAAGGGCGCGCGCCTTGGCAATTACGGTTTTGGGCGAATGAAACGTTGATGGGCCGCAGCTGGGACGAGCCATTCACACTTTACGGTCTTTTGGCGGAATCAATCGATGTTGGACCGAATCGCGAATGGGTTGAATTCACCTTGCGCCCAGAGGCCAAGTTTTCAGATGGCAGCCCCGTCACAATCGAAGATGTTCTGTGGTCCTATGAAACGTTGGGAACTGTCGGCCATTACCGCTATCGCGGCCTATGGGGCAAGATTGAAGAGGCCGTACAAACAGGACCGCGATCGGTCAAATTTACATTTAACGAAGATAACCCCGAGTTAGCGTTATTGGCTGGCATGCGTCCCATCTTGAAAAAAGCGCAATGGGACGGGCGCGATTTTTCAGAGTCTGGTTTAGATATTATTCCGATTACCTCTGCCCCATATGTCATAGATAGCTTTGATCCAGGGCGTTCAATAACACTTAAACGCAACCCAGACTATTGGGGGAACGATCTGCCGTTCCAGCGCGGAACAAACAATTTTGAAACGCTATCGATTGAATATTTCGGGGATGCAACAGTGTTGTTTGAGGCCTTCAAAGCCGGTGAAATCGACCTGATCCGCGAGGGAAATGCAGAAAAGTGGGAAAATGAATTTACTTTCCCTGCCGTAACAGATGGGCGCATCGTCAAGTCAGAAATTCCACATGCAAGGCCAACGGGCATGCGTGGTTTGGTTATGAACACCCGCCGGGACCTTTTCAAAGATTGGCGCGTCCGCCAAGCGTTGATCGAAGCGTTTAACTTTGAATTTATTAACGACACACAAACGGGATCCCGACAAGATCGTATAAAATCCTACTTTGGCAATTCAGATTTGGGTATGCGCGATGGCCCCGCAACAGGTGCTGTTCTAGATTTGTTGACCCCATTCAAAGACAGCCTTTTGCCAGGGACACTGGATGGATATCGCTTTCCCCAAAGTGATGGAACCGCGCGAAACCGCACGAATATGCGTGTCGCCGCATCGTTGTTGAAGGAGGCCGGATACCAAGTAAACGAGGGCGTTTTGCAAGATCCAAATGGCGCACCTGTCACCTTTGACATCCTATTGCGTCAAGGCGCACAGGAATATTTGTCTATCGCGGAAATATATGTCTCCGACCTCGAACGCTTGGGGATAAAGGCAACTATAACCTTGGTCGACGGCGCACAATATACCGAACGATCACGCAGCCTGGATTTCGATATGATGCCATTTGCACGCGATCTTTCCCTTAGCCCCGGAAACGAACAAGTGCTGTATTGGTCATCAGAGAACGCCGATCTAGAAGGCACGCGCAACATGATGGGCGTCAAATCAGATGCGTTGGACGCGATGCTAGATCGGATCATGACCGCAAAATCATTGGACGAACTTAATGCGGTGACGCGCGCGATGGACCGCATTCTGACGGCAGGACGATATGTGATCCCAATTTACCACGACGGTCCCAGCCGCATTGCACATAAAAGAAGCCTGAAAAAACCTCAAACACCCCCGATATACGGTGACCGCATTGGATATTTTCCAGATGTTTGGTGGTACGAAGAGTAGGAGAAAATCATGCAAAAAACAATCATCGCAATAACGACATGCGCTATACTTGGGGCCTGTCAGTTGGCACCTTCTGTGACATTGCTAGGGTCCAACAAGGCAGGGAATGTCCGCGTTTCAACAACGGTGGCAGGGCCTATTTTAGGCAAGTGATGTAACCCACAGGATATTTGCATCCTCATCACTTAGCGAAATGACGTTATGGCCCATTGACGCATCGTAATATGCGCTGTCGCCCCGTCGCATATCGATGGGCTCATAAAATTCTGTGTAAAGCCGGATTACCCCAGTAAGAACATAAAGGAATTCTTCTCCGTCGTGGCGGACCCAACCGTCGAACTCTTCGACCTTGCGGGCGCGAACGCGGGCGCGATACGGCAACATTTGCTTTTTTGTCAGTGTTTCCGCCAAAAGCTCGTGTTCATATGTGGTCGTGGCGTGTGCTGCACCCTGCCCGTTTAGCGTCACCGACATGCGGCCATTGATTTGGCCTTTTACGGGCGGTGTAAACAATTGAGGCACCGAGATATCCAAACCAATCGCCAATTTCTTAAGCGCATCATAGGTTGGCGACATTTGTCCATTTTCGATTTTGGACAACGTAGAGCGTGCCAGCCCCGCTTGCTGAGCCGCCTGTTCAAGCGTCCATTTGCGCGCTTTGCGCAAATCGCGCACACGCGTCCCCAAATCCAAGGGCTCTGCCGCCTCTTGGGACCCATTTTCGCGCGCTATGCGGATCAAAGATTTCGGATCAGACTGTGACATACCTGCTCTATAGGCGCTTGGGATAACTCTTGCAACTCTATCCGCTTGGGAATATTGCAAATAATATGATGGAAACAACCTCTTCCCTTTGCCCGCCACAGTTTAATTTGGCCGCTCATGTGTTGGGCCGTGCCGATGATTTGGCCGACAAGGTCGCGCTATGCGTCGTTTCAAATAAAGGGGCGCGGCGCTATCAATATAGCGAGATCAAGCGCGCAGTTTTAGGATTGGCGCAAAGCTTTTTAGATATGGGTTTACGCGCTGGGGATCGGATTTTAATTCGTCTTGGCAATTCGGTTGAATTCCCATTGACCTATCTTGCGGCTCTTGCGGTTGATCTTGTCCCTGTGCCGACATCATCGCAACTTAGCGCGGGTGAAGTCCAGAACATAATTGATGACCTTGATCCTGCATTAATTGTTCGGGCGCCTGATGTTGCATGCCCAAACACATCTATTCCTGTCATTATGGCGGACGCGCTGGGCGCACTTTATGAAACTGCGCCAGCTAACTTTGTATACGGCGACCCAAATCGTTTGGGATATATCGTTTATACCTCTGGAACATCAGGCAGCCCGCGGGCTGTTATGCATGCCCATCGTGCCATCTGGGCCCGACAAATGATGATCAAAGACTGGTATGATTTACACCAAGACGATCGGTTGATGCACGCTGGCGCATTTAACTGGACCTTTACGCTGGGCACTGGGCTTATGGATCCGTGGACAGTTGGGGCCACCGCATTGATTGCCGCTCCGGGTGTTGAAATCGCAATGTTGCCATTATTGATGAAGCGCTTTGACGCCACCATCTTTGCCGCCGCACCAGGTGTCTATCGCCGTCTTTTGAAAGACCCAAATCAACGTTATGACCTGCCCACCCTACGTCATGCGCTTTCGGCTGGTGAAAAGCTTGCGCCACGCACTGCGGCTGGATGGTTTACTGCAACGGGCCGGCACATTTACGAAGCATTTGGTATGTCTGAATGTTCAACCTTTATTTCCGCGTCTCCACAGCGCCCTGTCGCAGCGGATGCCTTGGGCTTTGCGCAAATCGGTCGGCGGGTTGCGATCGTCGATCCAGAAACCGGCCATTCAGTGCCCACGGGAACCGAAGGCGTCATTGCCATCCACAAATCAGACCCCGGGTTAATGTTGGGCTATTGGAACGCAGCGCAAGAGACTGCGGAAAAATATAAAAACGATTGGTTCATGACTGGTGATTATGGCTATGAAAACGGGAACGGATCAATCACCTATTTAGGTCGGCGGGATGATATGATGAATGCAGGCGGCTTTCGCGTGTCCCCGATCGAGGTGGAAACACAATTGATGACCCATCCCGATATTGAAACGGTGGCCGTGACCGATATCGAAATAAAAGAGGATACACGAATAATTGTAGCCTTCTACACTGGTCAAACAGAACTGGATAAGCCACAATTGGCAAGCTTTTGTGAAGCACGTCTGGCCCGTTATAAGCAACCACGCGATTTTGTGCGCCTTGCGGCTTTGCCCACCAATCCAAACGGCAAAATATCGCGAAGCGCGTTAAAACAATTAAAGGACCCCTTAAATGGTCAAGCTTGATATCCTGTCTGATCCAATTTGCCCATGGTGTTACATCGGCAAAGCCAATTTAGAGCGTGCGCTTGAGGCCGAAGCGGATCATCCGTTCATCGTCGAATGGCATCCATTTCAATTAAACCCCGAAATGCCTGTCGGTGGTATGGATCGCAGGGCCTATTTGGAAAACAAATTTGGCGGCAAAGATCGGGCGATCCAAGCCTATTTACCCGTCGTTGAACATGCCAAGAAAGCGGGCCTTGATATTAATCTTGAGGCTATTGCACGTACTCCAAATACACTTGACGCACATCGCTTGATCCATTGGGCCGGCATCGAAGGTCGCCAGACCCCAGTCGTCGCAGCGTTGTTCAGTGCCTATTTCAAACAAGGGCGCGACATCGGCGATCACGATGTTTTGGCAGACATTGCAGATATGGCAGGCATGGATGCGGCATTGGTGCGTCGTTTGTTGAAGACCGACGAAGATACCCAAAATATTCGTGACCGTGATGCACACGCACGCAACATGGGCGTGAATTCTGTTCCGACCTTTATCGTTGCTTCGCAACATGCTGTCCCCGGTGCACAATCGACCGAGTTGTGGCGCAAAGTCATCGGTGAATTGCGTGAACAACGGGATACATCAGCGGGATGAGCCCAAAACAACTCTCGATTTCGCGCGCCGAATTTGTCGCGATTATGGCAATTATGTCGGCAACTGCGGCACTTTCGATTGACGGTATGTTACCGGCTTTGCCACAAATCGGGTCAGAACTTAGCCCACAGGCCCCAAACCAATCGCAATTGGTGCTGAGTTTTTTCATATGGGGATTGGCGCTTGGAACATTTATTTCAGGTCCAATTTCAGATGCGCTGGGCCGCAAATTAACAACATATGGCGGATTGGTTTTATTTTGCTCTGGGGCGTATTTATCCTATCTCGCCACCAATATTGAAATGATGTTCGCGGCCCGTTTTATCCAAGGTCTTGGCGCAGCTGCCCCCCGAATTATTGCTCAGGCATTAACCCGCGATTTTTATTCCGGGCGTGAAATGGCAAGAATAACATCATTTATTATGATGATCTTTGCACTCGTACCCTCTTTGGCACCGCTGGTTGGATCATTTGTAATAAACGCATTCGGATGGCGTGCCGTCTTTGCCAGCTTTTTCTTATTCGGGATCTTAAACTTTGTTTGGGTTGGACTGCGCATTCCAGAACCATTAGAAAAACACCAAAGGGCAACCATAAACTTTGCCCATGTTGTTCGATCTGTAAACCATATGTTTCAATTGCCGGTCGTGCGATTTTCAATCTATGCGCTGATTGCATGTTACGCAGTTCTATTTGTGACTTTGCTTTTGGTTCAGCAGGCATTTGAACAGATTTTTGCGATGCCAGAAACGTTTGTCTATTGGTTTGCGGCAGCATCGATCTGTGTTGGGATTTCAAGTGTGTTTAATTCTCGTTTGGTGATGCGTTTGGGCATGCGTTTGTTGACGCAATACGCCACTTACCTTTTGCTAACAACAACTGTGATTTCGCTTTTAATTGAACTATTTGCAGACAACAATTTAAGCCTTCATTTCGTGGTTTTTTATATTTGGCTTATGTCTATTTTTGTTATGATCGGATTTAGCATTGGCAATCTCACTGCGCTTGCGATGGAACCTTTGGGACATATCGCTGGAACAGCGGCAAGCACAATTAACGCGCTTGCCACTTTTGGCGGTGTATTGTTTGCAACGATCATTGGTCAGTTTTTTAACGCAACCCTTTTTCCAATGATCATTGGTGTTTTGCTGGCCACTCTCTGTGTCTTTGCGATGATTAAAAAGCTATCCAGATTAGAACGAACAGCATCCTAGGCGCCCCGATTGTGGGTTTTGGCGTATAAATCTGCGATAATCCGGCTGGCTGTTTTTTCAAATAATGCTGGGATAAAAGCATGTACTAATGCCGCGCCCGCCGCCGCAGCAAGTTTCAAGGCAAATTTGGATGCGAAAATCGCATGTTCAAAATAGGTTTCATCAACACTGTCAGGATGTTGTTTAAATACGCGGTAAAACATGTGGGCTCTCCTTATTTGTTGGAAAAATACTACCAAGGCGATGCTGAAATGATTTCCCATTTTTACGACAATGTGCGATAGTAATTGTATGTTTTTCCCATAATATGAGGATTTAATGGGATTCGATACACAAGACAGAGCCATCCTTCGCATTATTCAACAGGATGCTACAATCGGGCTAGAGGATTTGTCAGACCGCGTAAACCTTTCGCGAAACGCGTGTTGGCGACGATTGAAACTGTTGGAGGAACGCGGCGTTATCCGAAAACGTGTGGCGCTGTTGGACCCCGACGCGCTGGATTTGGGCCTCCAGGTTTTTATCCACGTAAAAACCTCTGATCATTCAATTACTTGGGCAGCAAAATTTGCACAAGTCACACGCAGTCTGCCTGAAATCACTGCGGTGCACAGAATGTCTGGCGATTTGGATTACTTAATCCATGCGTGGGTCCGCGATATGAAATCTTATGATCACCTTTACCAGCGCCTTACAAAAAACCTATCCTTTTCAGATGTTTCTGCGTCATTTGTAATGGAAGAGATTAAGGCAACAACCGAGTTACCGATATAAAAAGGGTCCCCGCGTGGGGACCCAGTTTCGCCGTCCAAGCTCATCATTAACCGCTCGGAATTTTCATGCCTGCGGCTTGAACGTCGTTCAGGGGACAGCGCACCATCCCCCCGTGACTTAGCTACACCCGCTGGTCGCGCCACACGTGTTGCATTTCATACAAGTGCCATTGCGCACCAACGTATAGTTGCCGCAATCGCCACAGGGGTCACCTTCGTACCCTTGCATTTTGGCCTTGGTCCGTTCGTCGACGGGCGCAATCGCCTCGGCCACCGCAACGGACGATTGAACCAGCGCAACATCAGCTGCACCAAAGGCTAACGATGACGTTTGCAGGTCTATTAATTCCTGCGGCAAACGTTTGCGCAAATATCCGGTCGAACTAATAGACCGCAACATTTCCAATGACTTATGCGCCGACCCTTCGGTGACCTCGGCCACGTTGCTTAGGCGTTCCTCTTCGCCACGGCCCAAATCATCAAAGCTTGCCCCCTGTGGTTTGACATGTGCCAAGTCGGTCCGGTCCAAATAGCTGACCGCGAGTTCACGGAAAATATAATCCAGAATAGAGGTTGCATTCTTGATACTGTCATTGCCCTGAACCATGCCCGAAGGTTCGAACTTGGTAAAGGTAAAGGCATCTACAAATTCCTCAAGTGGAACCCCGTATTGCAGACCAACGGATACCGCGATGGCAAAGTTGTTCATCATGGCGCGGAAACCTGCACCCTCTTTATGCATATCGATAAAGATTTCGCCTAACGAACCGTCAGAATATTCCCCCGTGCGCAGATATACTTTGTGTCCGCCAACAACGGCCTTTTGCGTATAACCTTTGCGGCGTTCCGGCATCTTTTCACGATGTGACTTCACGACTTCTTTGACGATGATTTTTTCGACGATCTTTTCGGCAATCACCGCGGCTTTTTCCTGCGGCGTACCGCTCTCCAGAATATCTGCGGCATCGTCATCATCCTCGACCAATGCGGACGCCAATGGTTGTGAAAGCTTGGATCCATCACGATAAAGCGCATTCGCTTTAACACCCAATGCCCAAGACCGTTCATACGCTTTTTGACAATCTTCGATGGTCGCGGAATTTGCCATATTGATGGTTTTGGAAATCGCCCCAGAAATGAAAGATTGCGCCGCAGCCATCATGTCAATGTGGCTATTGACCGACAAATACCGTTTGCCTTTTTTCCCACATGGGTTAGCGCAGTCAAAGATCGACAAATGTTCAGGTTTTAGATGCGGCGCGCCTTCTAGCGTCATGGTGCCACAGACGTGATCATTAGCGGCTTCAATTTCAGCGCGTGAATACCCAAGGTGACGCAACAAATCAAAACTTGGATCGTTCAACTTGTCTGCCGGGATCCCCAAAACATCGGTGCAGAATTCGGTGCCAAGCGTCCATTGATTGAACACGAAACGAATATCGAATGCCTGCGCCAAAGCGGCTTCGACCTTAGCGATTTCCGTCGGACCAAAGCCGTTCCCGATCAGGCTGGTTGGGTTGATCACAGGTGCATTGCCCAGTGATGCGTGGCCCACTGCATAGGAAATGATCTCTTCGATCTGGGAAGAAGAGTAACCCAAATTCTCAAGCGCGGCAGGAACCGAACGGTTGATGATTTTGAAATACCCACCACCGGCCAGTTTTTTGAATTTCACCAAGGCAAAGTCAGGTTCAATGCCGGTTGTGTCGCAATCCATCACCAAACCAATCGTGCCAGTGGGTGCGATGACGGAAACCTGAGCGTTGCGATAGCCGTGTTTTTCACCCAAGGCCAAAGCATCGTCCCACGCTTTTTGGGCCAAGGCGACCAATGACTGATCCGGGCATCCTGCCGCATCCAGTGGAACAGGTTGAACCGAAAGCTGTTCGTAACCATTCGCCTGACCATAGGCCGCACGCCGATGATTGCGGATTACACGCAACATGTGTTTGGCGTTTTTCGCATATCCCGGGAATGCCCCCAATTCGCCCGCCATTTCGGCCGAGGTCGCATAGGACACACCCGTCATAATCGCAGTCAGCGTCGCACAAAGTGCGCGCCCCTCGACGCTGTCATAGCCATATCCAAGGTTCATCAAAAGACCGCCAATGTTGGCATAGCCCAACCCAAGGGTGCGGAAATCATAGGATCGCTGTGCAATCTCTTTCGACGGGAATTGCGCCATCATCACCGAGATTTCCAATGTCACGGTCCACAAACGGATCGCGTGGGTATAATCATCCGCTTGGAACACGCCATCCTTGAGGAATGTCAAAAGGTTCATCGACGCAAGGTTGCAGGCCGTGTCATCCAAGAACATATATTCTGAACAAGGGTTCGACCCGCGAATTTCGCCGTCCTCAGGACATGTGTGCCATGCATTGATTGTGTCGTGGAATTGAATACCAGGATCGGCACAAGCCCACGCCGCGTGCCCCACATCGTTCCACAGATCACGCGCTTTGATCGTTTTTGCGACGCTGCCATCGGTACGATTGGTAAGGTGCCAGTCTGCATCCTCTTCAACTGCTTTCAAGAATGCGTCGGTAACGCGGATTGAATTGTTCGAATTTTGGCCAGAGACCGACGCATAAGCTTCGGAGTCCCAATCCGTGTCATATGTCGGAAATTCAATGCTGTCGAAACCTTGGCGTGCATAGTCCAGCACGCGTTTGATATAGGTCTCTGGGATAGCGCCTTTTTTCGCAGCGCGCACTGCGGTTTTCAGCGCAGCATTTTTGGATGGATCTACCGCATCTTCTGTGCTGCCGTCCCACGCACGGATCGCGGCAAAAATATCGCTTAGGCGTTGCTTGTGGATTTTAGAACCCGCAACGATCGATGCGACTTTCTGCTCTTCTTTGACCTTCCAGTTAATGAATTCTTCGATATCAGGGTGATCAGCGTCACAAATGACCATCTTGGCCGCGCGCCGCGTTGTGCCACCGGACTTGATTGCGCCCGCTGCACGATCACCGATCTTTAAGAAGCCCATCAAACCGCTTGACGCGCCGCCACCTGATAATTTTTCGCCTGCTCCACGCAGGCTTGAAAAGTTTGTCCCAGTGCCAGAGCCATATTTGAACAAGCGCGCTTCACGAACCCAAAGGTCCATAATGCCCCCGTCATTGACCAAATCATCACGCACCGATTGGATAAAACATGCATGTGGCTGTGGGTGTTCATAAGCACTTTCAGATTTTGTCAGATGGCCCGTTTTGTAATCGACATAATGATGACCTTGTCCAGGCCCATCGATGCCATAGGCCCAATGCAGGCCTGTGTTAAACCATTGCGGGCTGTTTGGCGCAGTCATTTGCTTTGCAAGCATGTAACGCATTTCGTCGAAATAGGCGCGTGCGTCTGACTCGGTCGTGAAGTATCCTCCCTTCCATCCCCAATAGGTCCAAGCACCTGCCAAACGATCAAAGACCTGCTTGGCAGAGATTTCACCGCCCATCGGGGTATCATCATTCGCAGGAACCGAGCGCCATAGGAATTCCGGAACACCCTTTTCTTTGACGCGTTTCAGTTCGCTGGGCACGCCCGCCTTGCGGAAATATTTCTGCGCGATCACATCCGCCGCCACTTGCGACCATGCTTTTGGAACCTCGACGTTATCAAGCCGAAACACAATCGTGCCGTTAGGATTTCGGATCTCTGACGCTGTGGTTGTAAATTCAATCGACGCGTATGCGTCTTGACCCTGCGTTGTAAACTTGCGCTCAATTTTCATTTTTTGCTCATATGTTTTCGTTGCCTATCGTGGGAAAATCTACACGCACCTATCGTGTCGGCGTATCGTAACGACAGCCGGTCATCCAATCTTGAACACAATATGTAGTGTCTAATCCCTGTGTAGCCACAAACTGACGCAAAAAATTGGTCTCGGTCAACGTCTTTATTTATTTTATTTGCCGCGCAAGGTCTTGACCATCCGAAGGAATAAAATGGTTAACCAAAGTTAACGACTTCAGAGCGTGGAAAGGAGAAAAGAATTTTTTTAACAATTGGGGCAGTTTAGCGAAAAAGATTTGAGCATCGGATGAGAAAATAACAACCAAAAGTGATTCACCTTGACCGATTAAAGGCCAATTGACACGTAAAAAAAAATTTCGACCAACCGACGTTCACGCCCATAAAAGGAACAATCTTTCGCCCGAACCAACGTGAATTGATTCCATAAAGGCCACTGAATTTGGCTAGCTGTTTGTTCAAGCTTTTGGAAGTTGGTCGGGACGGCAAGATTCGAACTTGCGACCTACGGTACCCAAAACCGTCGCGCTACCAGGCTGCGCTACGCCC
>RFZH01000360.1 GCA_009920815.1 Paracoccaceae bacterium | reverse complement strand
ACATCGGAAGGGTGGACGTGTCCGAACCAGCTTCGATCTCATCCGGAATTGCTGCGCGCTACGCGACAGCGGTCTTTGGTCTTGCCAAGGACTCTTCGGATCTTAAGAACCTTGAAAGCAACGTAGAAGATTTGGCGGCTGCATTGGATGCAAGCGCCGAGTTGCGTGATTTGATCAGCTCGCCTATGTACAGCCGTGATGATCAGGCAAACGTTATTTCTGCGGTTGCAACGAAAATGAAACTCATGCCCATCGTCAGCAACACGCTGGCGTTGATGGCGTCTAAACGTCGTTTGTTCGTGCTGCCTGCGTTGATCGCTCAGCTGCGCGGATTGATCGCCGAAGAAAAAGGCGAAGTCACAGCCGAAGTCATTTCTGCGAAAGCGATGACAAAGACACAAGCAGACAAACTTGCCAAAGCGATTAAATCGCGTATAGGTAAGGATGTGAAAATTGACGCGACTGTTGATGAATCCCTCATCGGTGGTCTAGTTGTTAAGGTGGGCTCGCAAATGATCGACACGTCGATCCGTTCAAAGCTCAGTTCCCTATCGAATGTAATGAAAGAGGTCGGATAAATGGGTATCCAAGCAGCCGAGATTTCTGCGATCCTAAAGGAGCAGATTAAGAACTTTGGCAAAGACGCCGAAGTTGCCGAAGTAGGTCGCGTTCTGTCCGTTGGTGACGGTATTGCGCGCGTCCACGGTTTGGACAATGTCCAAGCGGGCGAAATGGTCGAATTCCCTGGCGGAATTCAAGGTATGGCCTTGAACTTGGAAAGCGACAACGTTGGTGTCGTTATCTTTGGTTCTGACCGCGACATTAAAGAAGGTGACGTTGTCAAGCGCACCAACTCGATCGTGGACGTTCCAGCGGGCAAAGGTCTATTGGGTCGTGTTGTTGACGGTTTGGGTAACCCATTGGACGGCAAAGGTCCAATCGATGCGACCGAGCGTCGTGTTGCTGACGTTAAAGCGCCTGGCATCATTCCGCGTAAATCAGTTCACGAGCCAATGGCAACAGGTTTGAAATCTGTTGACGCCATGATCCCAATCGGTCGTGGTCAACGCGAATTGATCATTGGTGACCGCCAAACAGGTAAAACGGCTGTGGCGCTGGACACCATCTTGAACCAAAAATCATACAATGATGCAGCGGGCGCGGATGAGTCCAAAAAGCTGTACTGTATCTATGTTGCGGTTGGTCAAAAACGTTCAACAGTGGCACAGTTGGTTAAGAAATTGGAAGAATCCGGCGCGATTGAATATTCAATTGTTGTTGCCGCGACCGCGTCTGACCCAGCACCAATGCAGTTCTTGGCGCCATATGCCGCGACTGCGATGGCAGAATATTTCCGTGACAACGGCATGCACGC